>CAYUDF010000318.1:0-4731 GCA_964443465.1 uncultured bacterium | reverse complement strand
TGGCGTTGCGTCCTGATCTGATTGCCGATCATTTGAGCAGAGTCATCTTCCTCACCGCGCGATACGCCCCCGCCTGGAGACTGTAGAAATAAACCCCGGAAGACACCTGCCTGCCTGCATTGTCGCGACCATCCCACGTCACCGAATTCATCCCGGCAGATCCGCTTCCTCGAATCCCTGCAACTCTACGACCCGCGACGTCGAATATCGTGATCTGGTATGAACCGCCCGCGGGCAAATCGAAGAGGATATTAGTACTGGGATTGAAAGGATTCGGGACGTTAGAAAGAAGTTCTCTGCGGCGGACGTTGGCAAAACCGCCATCCTCGACTCCGGTACCGACACCGCCGTCATAATAGATGTCGTCCAGGGCGAACTCACAGGCAGTGCCGTTCTCCTCCAGAATGGCGAACGGATAGCTCATCATGCGAAGATCGATCGCGGTTCCACGGATATCGGCAACCGGAATGGAAGCCTGCCCCCAGTCCCCGTCTCGAACCAATCCATAGGTCGTCTGAAATGCTGGAAACGAAATCCAGGACTGATTACCCCACGCATCGATGATTCCGATCTTGAACGTGACGTTCGCCGGGATCTTGATCCGGAAGTTCAGATGACCGTCCGGAAAGTCGAACAGGTTCAGCGGCTGGATGGACATAATCCCGGCGCCGAACCATCCCAGGCCTGCCGTTTGCCAGGGAAGGACATTGCTCCCCTCGTAGGGAGGAATGGACCCGGCCGTGAGGGTGCCCTCCCACACGTAGATCTGTGAGGAGATCTCAGCTTCCAGACCGCCATTGGTAGGCGTCAGGTCGGTAAAGATCCCGAACGATCCAACTTCCGCCGCGGGGGGGCCCAGAGCGACTTCGCCCTTGTTGTTCCACTCGTAGACCCTGATGTAGTCCACGTACATTTCAGCCGGCAACGGCATGGAAACCGGGGCTCCACTGCCTGGATCCCCCAGGTTATACGCATCGGTGAACCCCCCGCCGATGGCCATGTTCATGATCAGGTAGAAGGGAGACTGGAACTCATCGGATTCGCTATCTATGGTAAACGGAGTCTCGTATAGATCGTGTTCTACGACACCATCGATGATGGTGAAACGCAGACTGTTGTCATCCCAGTACAATCTGTAAGTCAGGAATCGGTCGACGAGGGGATTTGTATAGTTGTAGTAGGGGCGACAGTATTCATCGTCGGGATCCCAGGACAGACTGGCTGCCCCCGTAGGGTTCCCCGGATTGACGGCCGCATCCAAATAGAATATAGCATTGGCACCCGCGACCTGGTTGACGTTGGAATTGTCCAGGCCGTTGCCGCCGTTGTGGGTGTCGTGCAGATCCCTGAAGGACTGTGTGGCCCCCATTTCCATCAAGTCTATCTCACCATTGCGGGGCCAGGCGTAGTTTGCCGTACCCTGAAGCCACAATGCGGGCCAGCCGCCCAGATCCAGGTCCGGGATCCTCACCCTGGTCTCAATCATGCCGTACTTGACAGAAACTTTCGATTTGCTCATCACCCTTCCTGAAGTGTAGTTCAGGGGGTTGCCCCATTGATCCACGATACCAGGACCGCTTTCCATCCTGGCCGTGATGCGTAAGGCGTTGTTCCCCGGTTCGCCCGGAATGGCCGCGATATCGACATTTTCCTCTTTGTAAAACTCCAGCTCGCCATTGCCCCAACCCCAGCTGCCATTGCCGGTTAGCTTGATCCAATTTTCAAGATTATTGAAATCATCTTCCCAGATCAGGGCGCCGACTTGAGCATGAACGACATCGCCGGACAGGACCACTGCTGCTATCAATAGGATGATTATTCTCACGACTTGCTCTCCCGTACGTTATGGACGGCCGGATGTTGGACTTCGGACCGCGCCCCGGTCAATAACCGGTTAGGTATCTTAAGTCTATATCGAGTATTTGGGGCGGTGGTCGGGTCAATCGAAGACAAAACAAGTCTACACGATATCGGCGTTTGCGTCAACGGACGGGCGACACCGATCTGATTTACACTCTGTCCTGGAGAGTCAGAGACCGTTTAAAAAATGGATAGTTTCAATCATTTGGGGAGTATGTGGTGAGTAGTGGGGCCGCAGCGCGTTCGAATTTTCGGACACTACGCTTTTCCATGCTGGAGGATTGCGTAATTTCACGCGAGTGGAGTGTCAATTATTGGTCGGATGGAATTTTTGGAAGGGACAGGATTCCAGCCGTTTTCATACTACCGCACCAAAATCATCTTTCGCGTCTTTGCCACTTTACTCGATTTGAGGCGGTAAAAGTATATACCTGAACTGACGGCGCTTCCGCTCGCATCGAGACCACTCCAAACAACTGTTTGAATTCCTGCTGAATTCACCTCATCCACAAGAACGACGATCAGCCTCCCAGCTACGTCGAATATCTCCAACTTAATCCAACTCTTCTTCGGCAGGTAGTATCTGATGGTAGTGGTTGGGTTGAATGGATTCGGGTAGTTCTGAAACAGCATCGTCGTTCTTGCCGGAAGTTCCGCTTCTATCGGTTTAGAACGAACTTCGCCGCTTTCCGCGCTCAACACAGCGAGCGTATACCGATAACGCTCACCGGGAATCGCGGTCACATCAAAATACTTTCGTGTCCTGACCCCGAGGATCTTGTCGTTGATCAGAAACTCGCCGGCGTTCTCACTGTTTGACCGATATATTTGAAACCCTTCGACGCGTTCGTCAGCGTACAGTGTCCAGGAGAGCTCGATGCCGTTTTCCACGGGACTTGCACTGAATCCGGTGATCAAAACAGCTACTTCAATGTTGTCGGTACGGAGGATTGTGCCGTTGACTCCCACGACCGTACCTGTATTCGCGTCGATTAGGGAAACACTACTTAGATACTTCGAGGTCCCACTGAAATCGTCGCCCCAGGTAACGCCTCCGTCCGTCGTAAGAAGGATTGTGCCGTCGTTTCCAACGGCAATGCCGGCAATCACATCGACAAAGGATACGTCATTTAGCGGCGTCGTGGTCCCGCTGGTCTGGCTCACCCAGTTTGAACCCCCATCTATCGTGTGAAGGATCGTGCCCGTATGGCCCACGGCCGCGCCGGTGTTGGCGTCGGTAAAGGACACGCCATAAAGCGGCATGGTGGTCCCGCTGGTCTGGATCACCCAGTCGATACCACCGTTGATCGTGCGAAGGATCTTGCCACCGAGCCCCACAGCCACGCCGGTGTTGGCGTCGACAAAAGAAACACTGTAAAGTGCTTTGGTGGTCCCGCTGGTCTGGACCACCCAGTCGGCACCTCCGTTGGTTGTGCGAACGATCGTGCCACGGCCTCCCACGGCTGCGCCCGTGTTGGCATCGACAAAGGAAACGCTGTTAAGATCCCACGACGTCCCGCTGGTCTGGCTCACCCACGTAGCACCCCCGTTAATTGTGTGAATGATCTTGCCGGCGCCCCCCACGGCCGTACCATTGTTGGCGTTGGTAAAGGAAACTCCCAATAGATAGATAGGCCCAGGCGGTGTCTGACTGAACCAAGTTGCTCCACCGTTGATCGTGCGAAGGATCAAACTGCCGCCAACAGCCGTGCCGGTATTGGCATCGGTGAAGGAAACGTCATTGAGACCCTCGCTGGGCCCACTGATCTGGCTTCCCCAGATGCTCCCTCCGTTGGTAGTGCGAACGATCATGCCACCGTCACCTACGGCGGTGCCGGTATTTGCGTCGAAAAAAGAAACGCCGTTAAGAGGCCCCGTCCCGCTGGTCTGACCGATCCAGTTCACACCCCCGTCGATAGTGCGGAGAATCAAACCTGGAAATTCCGTGGCCGTCCAATTCACCCCCACAGCAGTGCCGTTGTTTTCGTCAGTAAAGGAAACCTCGTACAACGTCGATGAAGCGGCCCCGCTAATCTGGCTGAACCAGAGCGCACCCCCGTTGGTCGTACGCAGAATTGTGCGGCCGGAGCCTACCGCCGTGCCGGTATTCTCGTCGGTAAAGGAAACGCCGAAAAGAGTTTCGCCGGTCCCGCTGTCCTGGCTGGCCCAGTTGACACCCCCGTTGGTTGTGCGAAGGATCGTGCCGCTGAGGCCCACAACCGTGCCGGTGTTGGCGTCGACAAATGAAACACCATAAAAAGTCGCGCCGGTCCCGCTGGCTTGGCTCACCCAGTTGACACCCCCATCTGTAGTGCGGAGGATCGTACCGGCGGCTCCCACCGCTGTACCGGTATTGGCATCGGTGAAGGAAACGTCGTATAAATCAGAATTCGTCCCGCTAGGCTGGTTCACCCAGGAAATACCCCCATCTGTCGTGTGGAGGATCGTACCCCCGTCGCCCACGACCGTGCCGGTGTTGGCACCCGCAAAGGAAATCCCCTGAAGCTGCTGGGCTGTACCGCTGATCTGCACGGCCCAATTGGCGCCCCCATCAATCGTGCGAATGATGGTGCCGGCAATTCCCACTGCCGTGCCCGTATTCGCACTTGTGAACGAGACGTCAAGGAGAGTGTTCCCCTGCGGTCGTGGATTCTGCCATATCCAGGCCGATGCGCGAATATTCGCGTACGGTATTACAACCAGCACAATTCCCACGAGACCACCGACGACCGCAGCCTTCGGTCGAATACGCTCGAACAAATGATGCAGAAACATCCTGAACCTCCGTGGATACGCGACGTTGTGGTCGTACAACTCATGTCGACGAGCACGTGCGGTTTGGCCATCGCCTCATCGCCGTTTTTTTTTGGC
>CAYUDF010000317.1:0-4732 GCA_964443465.1 uncultured bacterium | reverse complement strand
CGCAAAGCAAGACGAAACGTTGGCGTTTGCTCGAGGTTTTGGTTAGAGCAAAGTAAACGTATTGCTGACAGTCTTCGACTGCAGCAATACGCGCGGCAATTTATGCCGGCAGTCTTCGACTGCAGCATAATTCCCGCTGAAGAGAACTGGTCGAATTAGAAAGCAAAGGTAGTTGCGATGATCAGGCAGGAAACAATGCTTCACGTGGCGGATAACTCGGGCGCCAAGAGCCTGTTGTGTATCCGCGTACTTGGGGGAACCGGGAAAAAATACGCCCGGATCGGCGACATTATTACGGTCTCGGTTAAAGTGGCCGTGCCTGGTGGAGTTGTGAAAAAAGGGCAGGTTGCCAAGGCGGTTGTCGTGAGGACCCGGAAAGAGATCCGGCGAGTCGACGGCAGTTACATCCGTTTCGACGAGAACGCCGCGGTAATTATAAACGATGCTAAAGAGCCGGTTGGTACGCGTATTTTCGGGCCCGTCGCGCGCGAGCTTCGGGACAAGAAATTTATGAAAATTATTTCACTCGCACCGGAAGTCATTTAAGAAGAGCCACTGGTGAAAACGGGGTAAGGCTATGATGAATATCATTAAGAACGATACGGTAAAGGTTATCTCGGGTAACCACAAAGGCAAGGTCGGGAAAGTGCTCAAGGTCTACCCGAAGACGAAACGTATTATTGTCGAGAAAGTACACCTCGTTAAGCGGCATACGCGCCCCCGTTCCCAGCAGGACCAGGGTGGCATCATTGAAAAAGAAGCTTCGATACACGTTTCGACTGTAATGCTGGTTTGTCCGAAGTGCGGTAAGCCGGCGCGGACCGCCGTTGGCCTGCTGGCCGACGGCAAGAAGGTACGAGTTTGTAAAAACTGTAAAGAAATGCTTACTACTAACGAGTAGATCGGTAATTGGAGCAAACGAAGATGGTTCGGTTAAAGAAAAAATATCAGGACGAGGTTGTTCCGGCGCTGAGGAAACAGTTCGAGTACAAGAACCCGATGCAGGTGCCGAAACTCGATAAAATCGTGGTGAATATGGGTATTGGGGAAGCAATTTCAAATTCGAAATTGCTCGACGCGGCCATGGCTGATCTGTCGACGATCACGGGCCAGAAGCCCAGGTTGTGCCGCGCGAAACTGTCGGTGGCGGCGTTTAAACTGCGTGAAGGGATGCCGATCGGCTGCAAGGTAACCCTGCGCGGCAAAAGAATGTACGAATTTTACGACAGGCTGGTGAACGTGTCGATGCCGCGTATCCGCGACTTCCGCGGTGTGCCGAATAAGAGTTTTGACGGCCGTGGCAACTACACGCTGGGAGTCAAGGAACATATCATATTCCCGGAAATCGACTACGACAAAATCATGCAGTCGTTCGGTATGGATATCACAATCGTAACAACGGCACCGACAGATGAACAGGCGCTCGCGCTCCTGACTCTCATGGACATGCCGTTTAAAAAGAACCAGTAGAACTTAACAACAAGGTATAGAGGATACTGTGGCAAAGAAATCCTGGATAGCGAAAGCGAAGAGAACGCCGAAGTTCAAGGTGCGGACGTATACCCGATGCAATCGGTGCGGCCGCGCCCGGGCGTACCTCCGCAAGTTTGGAATATGTCGCATCTGCTTCCGTGAACTGGCACTGCAGGGCGAGATACCAGGCGTGACCAAAGCAAGTTGGTAAAGCGGACGGACCCGGGCGCCGCCAGATGAGCGGTTTTCGCTGGGACCACAATATAAACAAAGGTTTAGATACACAGGGGGCATTCGCCGTGGCAATGACCGATCCCATTTCGGATTATCTCACTCGACTCCGTAACGCAGCACGAGCAAACCACAAGTACGTGGACATACCTGCTTCCCGGGTAAAAGCTGAGATCAGTAAGATCCTTCTCGAGGCCGGCTTTTTGAGAGCCGTCAAGTACATCGAGGATAACAAACAGGGCATTCTGAGGTTGTACGTGAGGTACACCAATGATAATGACAGTGTTATCAGTGGATTGAAGCGCGTGAGCAAGCCGAGTAGAAGAGTATACACGCCCAGGAAGAAGCTGCCGAGAGTGCTTGGCGGTTACGGGATGGCGATTGTTTCAACCTCACAGGGTATTTTGCCCGACATCGAGTGTAGGAAACGAGGAATCGGCGGAGAGATCATTTGCGAGATCTGGTAAGCCGCCTTTTGTAGATTGCTAACACACGGACGGAATTAGCATGTCACGAGTAGGATTACAACCCATTAATATTCCATCGGGAGTCACGGTGACTTTCGATAGCGGGATTACAACGGTGAAAGGCCCCAAGGGGCAAGTCACCAAAGAGCTACCGTCGTTCTGCGAAATCAAGCAAGAGGATGGCGTCATCAATGTATCCCGGCCTTCGGACTCCAGAATGCACCGGCAGATGCACGGACTAACCCGGGCGCTGCTCAACAACATGGTGTTAGGAGTTTCAGACGGATTTTTCAAAGATCTCGAGATTGTTGGCGTCGGTTACAAAGCCGAATTAAAGGGTAAAGACCTGGTGTTATCGCTGGGATATTCGCACCCGATAGACTTTCCGGTGCCGGAAGGGCTGACAATTGAGGTTCCGGAGCCCACCAAAATCAGGGTATCCGGTATCGAGAAAGACAGGGTCGGCCAGGCGGCCGCCGAAATCCGGGGTTTCCGCCCGCCGGAACCCTACAAGGGTAAAGGCGTCAAGTACGCCGGAGAGATTATCAAGCGGAAAGCCGGTAAGACCGCCGCCAGCGGTGCCTAGTGCCGGTTAAAAAGAGTCGAATTCGTGAGGAATAAAGGCGATGAAGAAAAAATCAAAGAATCCAAAAGAGTACAAACGAAAAAGACGCCATATGCACATTCGTCATACGGTCGTCGGTATCGAGGAAAGGCCGCGCGTCTGCGTGTTCAGAAGCAATACCAATATCTACGCGCAGATTATTGATGACAGCGCCGGGCGTACTCTTGTTTCGGTCTCAAGCCTGAAACTGGCGGTGCCCGATGCACCGAAAGCAGCAGAGGGTGACGACAAGGGTAAAAAGAAAGACAAGAAAAAGAGTAAAAAAAGCGCCAAACGTTTGCCCGCGGGTCTGAAAACCCGGCAGGCAAAAGAAGTGGGGCGCAAGGTCGCCGAAGTAGCCAAGGAAAAAGGAATCACAAAAATCCGGTTCGACCGCGGCGGTTATCTGTATCACGGCCGGGTTGCCGTGCTCGCTGAAGCAATGCGCGAGGGCGGGCTGGAGTTCTAGCTTTATCAAGGAAAACGTGGGAAAGGCGTAACGTATGGCCAGACCAAGAGACGACCGCGGTAAACGCGGTTTCAGGGGAAAACCCGAAGGTCCCGAGTACATTGAATCGACGATTCACGTCAACCGTGTCGCCAAGGTAGTAAAGGGTGGCCGCCGGTTCAGCTTCAACGCGCTGGTAACGGCGGGAGACGGGCTTGGAAAAGTCGGTATTGGCCTGGGGAAAGCCAATGAAATCACGGACGCGATTCGTAAAGCGTCGGAAACGGCGAAGCGCTCGATGATCCGTATCCCCATGGTGGGGGGCACGATCCCGTACACCATTCACGGTAAATTCGGAGCGGGCAAAGTGATTCTCAAACCGGCATCGCCGGGTACAGGCGTAATCGCCGGTGGCGCGGTTCGCGCGGTCATGGAATCGGCCGGAATTCGCGACATACTCGCCAAGTCGGTCGGCTCGAACAATCCTCACAACATCGTCAAGGCTGTGATGGAAGGATTGGGAAGGCTGGAAAGCGCCAAGGACGTCGCGCACAGGCGCGGGATTTCGATTAACGATTTGTTTGGAATAGAAGGCAAAAATGTCAAAGAAACTGAAGATAACCCAGATCAAGAGCCTGATCGGGAGTCAACCGAAGCATAGGCAGACGATGCAAGCCCTGGGCTTTCACCGGATGCACGAGACGTTGGAAAAAACGGATACACCCCAGATCCGGGGTATGATCCGTCAGGTCAGGCACCTGGTCCAAGTAGAAGAGGTTAGCGACTAATGAGCTCCGAAGCCAACTCCCCGGAAAGTTTGAGGATTGGACGTCTCAAGCCATCCAAGGGTGCAAAAAAGAACCGCAAGCGGATTGGCTGCGGCCCGGGATCGGGTCACGGTAAAACCGCGTGCCGTGGGCACAAGGGCCAGAAATCACGTTCGGGATCCGGCATCCCGTCCTGGTTCGAGGGCGGGCAGATGCCGCTTCAGCGCCGTTTGCCCAAACGCGGCTTTACGAACATTTTCAGGGTTGAGCGTAAGGCGATCAACGTCCGTGACCTGGAACGTTTTGAAGCAAACACCGAGGTCAACGCCGAAGCGCTGCTGGACAAGGGAATAATCAAGAACCTGAATCGCCCGGTAAAACTCCTCGGAGAGGGCGAACTCACTAAACCTTTAAAAGTAATCGTACATGCCTGTAGCAAGAGCGCGAAGGAAATCGTCGAGAAGGCGGGCGGTGAGGTGCAGATCGTCGATTGATCGTAGCTCTCAAGGGGGTACGGTGCCGATAGTTGAAAAATGATTTCAAAGATCCAAGAGATATTTAATATTCCCGAGCTGAAGCGCCGCGTAATCTTTACACTCGCGCTGCTCGTTGTTTATCGAGTCGGCGGGCACATCACGACACCCGGTGTAGATGCATCGGTGCTCACCGAATTTTTCGCGCGTCAGCAAGGCACGATTCTGGGTCTCTACGACCTGTTTGCGGGCGGTAACTTGCAGAAGGC
>CAYUDF010000316.1:0-4754 GCA_964443465.1 uncultured bacterium | reverse complement strand
GCTTCGGAATCCCCCGGTCGAATATCTGCACGAACCCGCCCGGCCACCGCTGAACGAGCCGACCCTTTTTCAGGTAGAGGTACATGTCCACCGAGATCATGATCTGCCGAACGTGTCCGAGCCGGACGAGATCGACAATCTGCGCGACATCATCGACAAAAGCGGGGGCGACACACCGATCATCACCAAGCTGGAAAAAGTCGAGGCGCTGGACAACCTCAACCCTATTCTGGCTTCGACCGACGCCGTGATGATTGCGCGCGGCGATCTCGGTCTGGAACTGCCACTGGAGGAAGTGCCCCTCATCCAGAAGGATATCATCGTGCGGGCCAATTCCTGGGGCCGTCCCGTTATCACGGCCACGCAGATGCTGGAGTCCATGATTTCAAACCCTCGCCCCACCCGGGCTGAAGCTGCCGACGTGGCCAACGCTGTTTTTGACGGAACCGACGCCGTCATGCTTTCGGGAGAGACAGCGATGGGCAAGTACCCCGTCGAGGCGGTCAAAACGATGGCACGGATCGCCGAAGCGGCCGAGTCGAGGATAAACTACGAAAAACGTTTTTCCGACCTGGAACTTCACCACAATGAGGACATCGCTGAGGCGATTGCCCATGCCGCCTGTCATACGGCGATCCAGATGGGGGCCAAGCTGATCGTTTGCTGTACGCGGTCGGGCCAGAGCGCGCGGCTGGTGGCGAAATATCGGCCGCCCATGAAAATTGCCGCCGTCAGCCCAAGCGAAGAAACGTTACGCAGGAGCAAACTGTACTGGAATACAGTGCCCGTCCCCGTGAAGGAGCGGACGGACACAAACGAAATGGTCGCCGGCGCCAAGGAAGCGGTGCTGTGGTCCGGTGTTGCCAAACGCGGTGACCGGATCGTGATTGTTGCGGGCGTACCCATCGATGTTCCCGGGACAACAAACACGATCAAGGGAGACATATTATAAACCGTTATTGCCACCCTCCGGAAAGGGCAGATTATGCTGAACGATACCTATCCCTACTATCTTGCCAATAAAGCCGTGTTTGCAAATACCGACCTCGAAGTGACCGACAAGTATTCGGGTGAAGTCGTATGCCGTGTCGCGATGGCCGGGGAAGAGACCATACGCAAAGCGTTCGACAAGGCCGAGGCCGCCCGCGAGGCCATGCAGGCCATGCCGGCCTACCACCGGCAGGAGATCCTCAACCACTGTGTGCACCGTTTTATCGAACGCCAGGAAGAGCTGGCGATGGCGTTGTGTATAGAGGCAGGTAAGCCGATTAACGACAGCTTCGGGGAAGCGGGGCGGCTGGTTGATACGTTCCGTGTCGCGGCGGAGGAATCGGTGCGAATGGTGGGCGAAGTGATGCCGCTCGATATCTCGCCAAGAGCAAAGGGGTACTCCGGCATGTGGCGGCGTTATCCCATCGGGGTGTGTTCATTCATATCGCCGTTTAATTTTCCGTTGAATCTCGCCGCGCACAAGGTTGCGCCGGCGCTGGCCGTCGGGTGCCCGTTTGTACTGAAACCGGCCAGCTTTACGCCTATCGGCGCGTTAATCATCGGCGAAACCCTTGCCGAGACCGACCTGCCCGAAGGCGCGTTCTCCATACTGCCGGCCAAACGATCGGGAGCGGCGCTGTTCACAGAGGACCCGCGAATCAAGTTGTTGTCTTTCACCGGTTCGCCCGGTGTGGGCTGGGACCTCAAGGCCAAGGCGGGCAAGGCGAAGGTAGTGCTCGAACTGGGCGGCAACGCCGCTTGCATCGTGGACGAAGACGCCGATGTCGATGACGCCGTCGCGCGGATCATTATCGGGGCGTTTTACCAGAGCGGGCAGAGTTGCATATCCGTACAGAGGATACTGGTGCACGAATCGATTTATGACACCGTCCGCGACAAACTTGTCGATGCCGCCCGGAAACTGAAGATGGGCGATCCCAAGGACAAGAGCGTGTTTATCGGTCCCATGATATCGGAAAAAGAAGCAACTCGGCTCCACGGCTGGGTCCAGGATGCTGTCGGGAGCGGAGCGACACTTTTGTGTGGCGGCAATCTCGACGGCACCATGCTGGAGGCCACGCTGCTCGAAGACGTACCCAAAGACGCCACCGTGTGCACCGAAGAAGCGTTTGGCCCGGTTGGGGTGCTGTCGAAGTTCACCGATTTCGATGCTGCGCTCGACGAAGTGAACGACGGCGAGTTTGGCCTGCAGGCAGGCATTTTTACGCGCGATATTTACAAGGTCAATCGCGCGTGGGACAAACTGGAAGTTGGTGGCTTGGTAATTGGTGATGTGCCCTCGTGGCGCGTCGACCACATGCCCTACGGCGGGGTCAAGGACAGCGGCCTGGGCCGCGAGGGGATCCGCTGGGCGATGGAAGACATGTCGGAAGTGCGGCTGCTGGTGCTAAGGACGCCGTAGACCGGTGTTGGTTAAAAACCGAAGGATTGCTGGTATGAAATCTGCTTTTGTTGTTTTTACATTGATCTGCCTGTCCGTTGTCGCGGTATCTACCGGTCAGGCGTCCACAACGGATATTATCGAGACGTCAGAAGGCGACCTGGAAATAACGTTTGTCGGACACGGCACGTTGATATTTGTCCACGCCGGAAAAACGATCCATATAGACCCGTTCAGCCGCCTTGCCGATTACTCAAAACTGCCGAAGGCCGACGTTGTGTTTATCACACACCAGCACGGCGACCACCTGGACACCGAAGTCTTAGAAGTGATCCGCACGGATAAAACGGTTGTTGTGCTGACTGAAAAGTGCGCCGAAGAAGTCGACGGTGGTGTGGTGATGAAAAACGGCGATACCCGCGAAGTGGCGGGTATTGGCGTGGAAGCGGTACCGGCGTACAACCTGGTTCACAAACGCGATAACGGAAAAGTGTACCACCCGAAGGGTGAGGGAAACGGGTACGTGCTGACTTTTGGAAAAACCCGGATCTACATCGCGGGGGATACGGAAAACACACCCGAAATGAAAGCGCTGAAAAATATCGACTACGCGTTTCTGCCGATGAACCTGCCTTACACTATGACGCCGGAGATGGTGGCCGACGCGGCTCTGGCTTTCAAACCAAAGGTCCTGTTTCCGTACCACTACGGGGACACGGATCCGGAACTTGTGGCCGGGTTGCTGAAAGACAACAAAGACATCGAAATCCGTATCCGCGACATGAAATAGTTACGTCATCGTATCAGCGTCATTCTTTTCGTTTCGAGTATCGTGCCGTTTACGATCAACCGGTAGAAGTATACGCCGGCCGGGCTGGGTGATCCGCCACGCCCGCGACCGTTCCACGTGGCCCTGTGTTTCCCGCCTTCTTTTACCCCGTCGACCAGCGTCGCAACCCGGCGGCCGCGCACATCGTACACGACCATTTGCACCCGGGCGCGTAAATCCACTTCGTACCCGATATCCGTGGAGTGGCCGAACGGATTGGGATAGTTCTGGGAGAGGTTATCGGGACGTGGGGGATTTGTTTTTCCCGCCGCCGTCGGGAAGGAAGTCAGCCTGTATATCTTTCCCCCAAAATAGTCACACACGTACATTTCATTATTATCATCTACACCAAACGACGTGATCCGAAGCGCCGTTTGTTTTACAAGCGTATTGACCGGGGGATTGATTCCGTCGTATTCGAGCGCCCATATCTGGCCATTGGAATAATCGGCGTAGATATACTTGCCGTACAGTTCGGGCGCGGCCGTTCCGCGGTACACATAACCGCCGGTGATCGAAAAACCGGTGGGGTGGTCGTACTGCCACAGAGGCGGTATCAATCCTGTGGTATCGCAACCGGTTACCGGTTCGTGGCACGAAGTGCCCTCCATGATATCCCAACCGTAGTTGCCACCTTTGACGATCAGGTTTATTTCCTCCCAGCCGTTTTGTCCCACGTCAGCGCACCACAGCAATCCCGTAATGGGGTCGAAGCTGGCCCGCCAGGGATTTCGCAGGCCGTGGACCCAGATTTCCTCGCGGTATCCCGACGAGTTGCCGGCGTACGGATTGTCCACGGGGATCGAATAGAATGTTCCCGACCCGGCGTTGTCCACGTCGATCCTCATCATCGTGCCTTGCATTGTCGTCAGATCCTGTCCGTTGCCGCCGGGATCGTGCTGGTCTCCGCCATCGCCCATGGTCACGTACAAGTACCCGTCGTCCGGCCCGAACAGAAGCGAACCGCCGGCGTGAAAACCGTTATATGGGTGGTCGAGTCCGATAAAAACATACTGGCTGAAAAAGTCGGCGGAATCCGGATTAACTGTGCTCACCTGGTAACGTGCGATCACAGATCCCCGTGTGCCGTCCTGTTCGCGCGTGTGGTTGACGAAGAAGTATCCGTTATTCGAGTAGTCGGGGTGGAAGGTCAAAGCGAGCAACCCCTGGGACTCCACACGGGTGTCGATGTCCAGAAAAAGTGTCCTCTCAGTGACACCCGGGTTGTTCTCGAATACCCAGATCTGACCGGAGTTTTCGGTCACAAACAACCGGTCGCTGCCGTCGCCCGGATACTGGATATCGGTGGGGTTGGTAAACGTCAGGTTGGGGAACGCGTCAACCAGTTCAACCGTTGCTCCAGCCGGAAAGTGCGAGAACAAAAAGCAGACAATCGCTAAAAGCACTGAACGTTTCAATAGAAGGCCTCCCGGGGATATCAGAACGTGGATCGTTGTGTCGATAATTAGTATGTCCTAATTAAAGGCCGAGCGCTACATCAAGAATTGACCTGTTTCTGGATATCGAGATTAT
>CAYUDF010000315.1:0-4769 GCA_964443465.1 uncultured bacterium | reverse complement strand
GGGGAAATTGGCGGAGGGCGCCATCCGGGGTTCGGCTGGATGACGCCCTGCCACCTGCTGCTACCTTGTCTAGATAAATCTCAATGATACCGATCCGTCGCTGGTACGCGCCCGGACCGTCTTACCGCCATTGCCGATCTTGCCGCGAATTCGATGCTCGGAGATATCACCCTCCAGGAGGATTTTTCCGCCCACGTGCACATCCTCACCCTTCAGGTCGAGATCCGCCGAGAGGTCGGAAGGCGCGTGGATCACGATATCGCCGTCGCTGGTCGACAGATCCACCGCCGTGTTGTTTTCAATCCACACGTCGATATTGCCGTCGGAAGTCCTGCCGCGCAGATCTCCGCCGGCGACCCTAATTCTGAGGTCGCCATCCGACGAACGGACCGAGATCAGCTTTGCTTCGATACGGTCCGCTGTTACGTCGCCGTCCGAACTGCTCAGCGTGACATCGCCGCCCTTGATCAGTTCGGTTCTCACATCGCCGTCGCTCGTCCGCAGTTCGACGTCATCTGCGATCAGGCCGTCCGCCATCAAATCTCCGTCCGAAGACTTGATAAAGATCGAGGGGCCTTCCAGTGTTCCGAGCGTAACGTCGCCGTCACTGGTCTGGATGCTGATGTCTCCTGTGATTCCATCCGCCTCGATGTCACCGTCACTGGTCCGAATCGACATATTATATTTTTCGGGAATTGTTACCGTAACGTGGATACCCCAATTGCCACTGCTCCACCACCCGGCCGTCCAGTTGCGGTCGTCGCGAGTCTCCACTTCCAGCGTCTCTCCCTTGACTCGGGCTGTGAAATGCATTTTTTTGAATCGTTCCCTGGCTTTGTCGACGTTTCCAGTCAGGGTCACCTTGACGCGTGCTTCGTTCGATTTTCCCGGAACGATGGCCACGTCCATGTCGCTGACGGCCAGTTCCAGATTCCAGCCTTTTTCGACATCATAAGTTTCGTCGAAAATCACTTCCTTGCCGGCCGCAGCCGGCAGCGCAAAAACGCTGACCAGCAGGGCGACACCCAGAATAATTCTCCACCTGTTCATAGCTTGATCCTCTCCGTGATTCGGAACGACTGATACTGGTTTTACGCTCATGTAAATTAGACGAGGGATATACTGAAAAGGTTTCACCCGTCAGTACAGTTCGTATTTGACCACTCGACCGTCTAAACCACCGCTTTTCAACGGCTTCTTCCAGGAAGTACGCAGCCCCACCTGTTTAACCAGTTCCCGTTTGCCCAGGTACAGGTAGGCTTCACACCCCTGACAGCGATTTTTAAGAAAATCCCCGAATCGTTTGATCAGCGTCCCGGTTTCGGATTGACCGATACGCAGACCGTAAGGCGGGTTGCACACCAGAATGGTATCTTTCAACGTTGGAAGATCTTGAAACTTGTTCTTTTTCAATATGATAGACTTGCCGCCGGGCAGAACGGCCGTATTGGCCCTGGCCGCGGCAATAGCAACGCTGGCGGCATCACTTCCACCGATCAGCCCCCGGGGAAGCTCGCGGATTCCGCCGTCTATCTCGCGGCGCAGCGATTTCCACACCTGGGGCTGGAAATCGGGCAACCGTTCGAATCCGAAATGGCCCCCCGCGGCTGCCGCGCCCGGGCCAAACCGGCCGAAACCGGCCGGCAAGTTGCAGTAGGACATCAGCGCTTCGCACAGCAGCGTACCGGATCCGCACATCGGATCGTAAAGCGGCCGCGATCCGTCCCACCCCGACAGTTCGATCACCGCGGCGGCCACCGTTTCCTGCATCGGCGCTTCCACCGACCGTCGCCGGTACCCCCGTCTGTGGAGCGACCCACCCGAGGTATCCAGGCTGATGACGGCGTGATTATTGTTGATGTAGAGATTGATAATAACATCGGCGTCATGGGGCGAGACATTGGGGCGGGATCCCCGGCTTTCGCGGAACTGGTCGGCAATCGCATCCTTGACCCGAAGCGCCGCGTACTGCGAATGACGGATGGCGCTGTTGGCTACGTTGGCAAACACCGCAAATGTGTCGTTTCCGCGGAAAAAGTCGGACCAGTCGATCGACCGCGTCGTCTTGTACAGATATTTTGCGCTGTGGCAGTCAAAAGAAAGGAGAGGGGCGAACACGCGCGTGGCGATACGGGACGTGTAGTTGACGCGGTACAACACTTCCTGGCTGGCTGAGAAATACACACCGCGGTACCCCGGTTTCGGGTCGGTCGCGCCGATCCGTTCCAGTTCCACGGCGGCCAGTTCTTCCAAGCCATCGGCCGCTTGCGCGAAAAACCGGGAAGATTGCTGGTATTCGTATAGGTGTCCGGCCGGCATAAACTGTCGCCACTGTTCTGACTTCGCCGCCGGACCGATTCACCGGGTACCGGGGTCTAGTCGGTTTCTATAAATCTGACGCCGCCGTTGGTGGTCCGCGCCCGGATCGTCGGGCCGCCGTCACCGATTGTACCCGACAGCCTGCCGCGGCTTTTTTTCTGGAGCCGGATCGCGTGATCCACGCTGATCCCACCGTTGGTCGTGGACGCATCCAGATTGGCGGAGTAACCTTTGGGCATGACGACGGAGATTCCGCCGTTGGTGGCGTGGAGGTTCAACCCTTCTCCCGCCCAGCCATCTCCATCCAGAAACACTTTTACACCACCGTTGGTCGTCCCGCAATCGACGTCGCCACCCACGTCTACAAGTGTAACGGACCCGTTTGTGGTACCGGCATCGATTTCACCCGACACGCCGGTGACCCTCAGCGAACCGTTGGTGGTGTGGACATCCATGTCAAACCGGGCCGGCACTTTGACCCGGTAACTCACCGACCAGTTATTATTCCCACCAAAGATCCACCAACCGCTTCCCTTCGGCCCCCGCGCCTTGATCGTTCCCTTTGTCGAGATACGTACTTCCTCCGCTGTTTCGGCGGCTGAGCTCCCCCATCCCTTCACTTTGATCAGCGCCCGGATATAAATCTCGTCCCCGTCCCACGCTTCGACGGTAATATCACCGTTGGTCGACTTTACGCCGAAATCGTCGCGGTCGGCGGAAAGTGTAAGTTCCCGTACTTCGCAATATCCCCGGCCCGCTTCCCTGCACCACTCCTCGTCGTCGATGACCCTCCAGCTCTGGGCCAGAATCGGTGTGGCCACCGTCGGCACCACCAGCATTAACGCAATCCCGATAATCCAGACCGACTTGTTGATTCCTCTCATGGCTTCTCCCTTAATTGGCGCCCAACATCGGTGTCTCTATTATTGAGACCCCCAGGGAGAGACATTTGTTTCACCTAAAAGCCCTTATTCCGGATCAGGACCTTCCATCTGGCGTTCGAGGTAGCGCAAGCGGCCCCGAATGAAGTTGGCGTACAACGTTATGTTGGGTTCGGCGTCGCCCGCTTTTTCGTAATTTTTTGTGGCCTTCTTGTATTCCCGGCCATCGATACAAATCTCCCCCATTTGTATGAGGGTTTGCACGCGAATGTCGCGCACCCATGTGTTGCCGACGGGCGACGACTTGTAAATTTTAGCCGCCGATTTCTCCAGTTCCTCGAATATTTCGAGGGCCTGGGCCAGATCACCTCCGGACCGAGCCAACTCCCCCAGCAGAAACCGGCTGTGGAGACTTTCGCCGAATTCGGCTATCGCACGGGCGAGCAGAACGTCCGCTTCTTCATGCCGACCGGTGTAAAGGGCCGTACGCACACGACCAAGAGCCACAAATTCATCAATTTCCCGCCCTTCGTTCACCGCCGGGCAATCGGGCTTTTTCTGTCCCCGGCGAACGTTTCCCCTGTCGTGGGCTTTATTTCGTTTTTCCGGTTTTTGAGCGCACCAGCGTGCGACGTCGTCAGCCTGTCCCAACCGGCCCGCGGTTTCCATCGCCGCCGTTCTGACGATCGGCAGAAGCCACGGCGCCCGGGACGGGCTCTCGTCAACAATTGCCGACATATAGGCCAGCGACTGATTGTACTCGCCCAACTGATCCAGCAGCCGGGCCTGCCGCCAGTCCATGCGGCAGTTAACGGCGTCGTCCCAACCCACCGTCGACTGACCCCATCCTTCCAGGATATCACTTACCACCGATTTCGAAACTTCGGTCAACACCGGGTCCACAAATGACATCGAGCTGGTGTACTCCACCAGCCACGGGTATCGCGGGTGCCTGTCCACGGCGTCAATCAGTATCGGCCTCGCTTCTTCAAGATTCCCGTCGAACAGATAGAATGTGACGGCCAGTATAATTATTGCGTCACCGCTGGTATAGCCGTCGCCTTCCGACCCCGACCGGATCAGTTCCAGACCTTTGGCGCGGTCCCCCCCCGGAACACGGATGACCCAGCGGATGAATTTAAAAAACCCGGGCAATGTGTCAGCATAAAACAGATACGACCCCCATACGGTGTCCGCATCCGGGTCTCCCGCCGGTTGATACATATAAAATTTCTCGAAATCAGACTTGCCCTTTTTGGCCGCCCCGGCCGTTGCCCGCATCTGGCGCGCGATGAGGTGGGTCTGAGCCTTGTTGATCCAGGCCCACCCGCGATAGAGGTAAGCGGCGACGTTGTTCTCATCCACGACCAGCATTGAATCGCAGATGGCGATCGTTTTGTCCAGCGCCGCGAACATCGCCGGAGCCAGAACCCGCGCCCGCTCTTTCTGGTACACACTCATAGGATAGTTTTCGCGGAGCAACCGGTAACGGGTCAATCCAATCCGGGGGTCATTCGCCGCAATTTTTTCGGCCAGGTTTATGGTTTCGAATCCGCGATCGAGCCGACC
>CAYUDF010000314.1:0-4771 GCA_964443465.1 uncultured bacterium | reverse complement strand
GCTGAATCATCGTCACACCAGGTTGTTTTTATCGGTGTCGACGGCGCCACCTGGCGGATTCTCGGCCCGATGATCGAGCAGGGCAAGCTGCCCGCGTTCGCAAGAATTAAAAATGAAGGGGTGTCGGGAACGCTGCGTTCCACACCCTGTTTTGTTTCACCCCCGGCCTGGACGGCGATGTTCTCCGGTTACTCCCCGGAAAAGATGGGCGTGTACACGTTCGGCCAGTGGGACGACTCGCAGAAAGTTTTCAAGTCGGTCTCCGCGGCGGATGTCACGGTGCCGTGGATGTGGGACGTGGCATCCCACGCCGGAAAAAAAGTGGGCGCCACCAACATTCCGTTGGCGTATCCGGTGCACGCCGTCAACGGCATCCTGATTTCGGGATTACTCACGCCGGTGCCGGTGGTGAGCAGCATTGGTATGGAGGGTACCAGCTTCACGCCCGGTATCGGTCTTGACAGAACGGCGCCGGGTATTCGTTCGTTTTCTCCGCCGGTCAAGACGGAAGGTTCGGATTCGCTGAACACGTTTGTGTGGTTCCGGGTGGATACCTCCAACGACCACGAGGTCAACTACGACCGGGTGGTTCTGGCGGTGACGGATCGGCTGGACGGGCAACCGAGGGAAGCCAGCGGGCAGTTGTACATGTTCGACATCGGTGAATACTCCGAATGGGTGAAGGTGCGCGCGATGTGGCGCGGAGACGCGTACGACGGCTTCTGCAAGTTTCGCCTGTTCCTGCGGGACGACGGCCGTTACGAGATGACGGTTTCCCAGGTTGTGTTCAGCCCGGAAATTGCCGGTGCGCAATACACGTATCCGCCCGAGCTGGCCGACGAACTCACACGGATGTTCGGTTTTTACATGCCCACAAAATTTTTGAAGGCGGAAGTGATTCCGGCGGTCACGGAGGAGTTCTCACGGTATGCGGGCGCGCTGTACGACTACGACGACTGGGACATGTTCTGCTACGTATACACGCAGACGGACAACATCCAGCACCTCGAGGGTTTTTCCCCGCGCACGGAAGAAGTGTACCGCGAGATCGACCGGTTCCTGGGCGACCTGATGCGCCGCCTGCCCGAAGAAAGCACGCTGATCATCGCTTCGGACCACGGATTTAACAAATTTAAATACGGCCTGGATCTGAACGAACAGTTCGAACAGATGGGATTACTCGAGCGGTATGCGGACGGGGATTCGATTGATTTCGACCAGACGATGGTGTTCCACAACATGTGGCACGTGTATTTCAACGACGACCTGATGACAAAAGACGAACTGATGACCCGCGGGATTGAAGTCCTGCCCGGCGACCAACCGGAGGACGCGCTGATCCGGTACCTCACACGCGGCGAGATCCGGTCCGCCGATGGCAAACAGCGGTTCCCGGTCGATTTTTTCCCGTTATCCGGCGACTACGCAGGTGACGACCCGGACATGGTGGTCCAGGGCGCCTACGAAGGTTACAGCGTCGAGTTCTGGAATCTGAAAAGACCTCGCGGCTCGGTGGTATGGGAACTGACGGCGTCGGAAGCCCACGACCACGAGCGCGACGGCGTCTACTTGATGTGGGGTAAACACGTAAAACAGAATTTTGACGCGGGTGTGCGCCGGATCGAGGACATCGCACCCACGATGTTGTACCTGCTCGGACTGCCCGTCGCGTCGGACATGGACGGCCGACCGATCTACAACGCGTTCAACGGCAGGTACGTCGCGGGACACGAAGGATATTTCATCAAAGACTACAGCGACATCCCGAGGGAAACGGTGGTTGTGGAAGAGGACACGGAACCGCTGGAAAAGAAACTGAAAAGTCTGGGTTATGTACACTGACACGGTCAACAAGAAAAAAAGAATCATACGAATGATGAAACTAAATAGTTTTTATTACATAACCTTCGTCCTGGTCACGCTCGCTGTTGTTGCGATTGAAGGGTGCGGCGGCGATTCGGGGGAAGCGCCCGTTGTCGAGCAGGTCCGTGTCGACGACTGGGAAGCATTTCTGGAGGCTCGCGGCAGCGTAGCAACCGGCGCCGGGCCGGTGGTAGTGGTCGGCATAGACGGAGCCGCGTGGCACTGGGTCGACCGGTTGATCGAAATGGGCGCGATGCCCAACCTGGCCCGCATCAAAAAGGAAGGCGCGTACGCGTCACTCACGTCGACGCGGACCTACGTCACACCGCCCGCCTGGACCTCGATGTTTACGGGATACACGCCGTATAAAACCGGGGTCTACTCTTTCGGAACCTGGGTCAGGAAGACGCGTCAGTTCCTCACCGCCAACGCCGACGACGTGCGGGTGCCGTTTGTGTGGGAAGCGGCGTCGCGTTCGGGTTTGAAAACAGGCACATTTAACGTTCCCATGACGTATCCCGTTTACCCGGTCAACGGCGCGCTGGTGTCGGGCATGATGACACCAATCGAAGCGAAAAGCGCCGCCCAAATGGTGGCGGCGACGGAACCGAATACAGCGAAGTTGTTCAAGTCGGCCCAGGGGCTGGTAAACCATTCGAAACCGTTGCGGGCGGCGATTTGTGATTCTCTGAACCTGTTTCTGCTCACGATGCACGACACGACGGAAGACGAAATACAGAATTACGACCGCGTGAGCCTGCGCATTGTGCCTCGATACGGGGATGGCCGGGAAGGCGCCGCGGACGGATCGGACCTGTTCCAGTTCGACACCGGGATCTACTCTCAATGGTTGCCGTTTTTGCACGAC
This sequence comes from uncultured bacterium, assembly GCA_964443465.1. Lineage (GTDB taxonomy): Bacteria > Krumholzibacteriota > Krumholzibacteriia > WVZY01 > JAKEHA01 > CAYUDF01. Next base: position 2,040 of record CAYUDF010000314.1, on the reverse strand, counting down.
AGGGACGGCGAAGTCGGCCGTGCGTGGTGCAAAATCAAGCTGACCATGATGGGCACAGAGGAATTCGACGTGGAATTCAGCCAGACGGTGTTTCCAATCGACGCGACCTATACGTATCCGGAGGATCTCCACGACCGGCTCTCGGAGCGGTTCGGTTTTTATCTGCCGACCCAGTTTCTGTCACAAGAGGTTGTGATGGCGTTGACGCGGGACATGGCTTCGTACTCATCGTTTTTTTATGACGACGACGACTGGGACCTGTTTACGTTTGTTTTTACGCAGTCGGATAACATCCATCACCTGGTGGGTTTTACAAACCTGGCGGCGCAGGTTTACAACGAGATCGACCGGGCGGTTGGCGAAATCATGGAAAAGATGCCGCCGGGGGGCACGCTGATCGTTGTGTCCGATCACGGGAACGGCGAGTTTTCTATCGGCATCGACCTGAACAAGGTTTTCGAGCGCCTCAAGCTGCTCAGGTGGAAAACACCCCAGGAAATTGACCACGACGAAACCCTGGTGTTTCACAACCTGTGGCACGTGTATTTCAACCGGGAAAAGATCACGCGGGAAGAGTTGAAAAAGCGCGGTCTGGCCGTGCCTGCCAGCATGGATCCGTACGAATTCCTGGTGCAGTTTGTCATGGAGGCCGGAAAGCAGATCCGCCGGCCCAACGACACCCGGGTGTTCCCGGTGAATTTTCACAGGATGCCGGAAGGCGGGACGGAGGACGACCCTGAATTGTGGGTGGAAGGCGCATCGGGCGATTATGTATGCGACTACTGGAACGTCATGAAACCGCACGACAAAATGCTCCGCCGCCTGGAGGGAGCCGACCGGTTCTGGCACATCAAGGAGGGTGTGATACTTGCGTGGGGTGAAGGCGTCAGAAAAGGGTACGATGCGGGTTCAACACAGATCGAAAACGTCGGTCCCACCATTCTGTATCTGCTGGGTCTGCCGGTCGCGCCCGACATGGACGGGCAGGTCATCCAGCAGTTATTCAAATCAAAGCTGTTCGAGGGCCGGCCGTTGTACGTGAACGCCGGTTACCGCGACATTCCCAGAGAGACGTTTTCGGAAGACGTCGACAGGGAATCGCTCAAGAAGAAACTGGAAAGTCTGGGTTACATCCAGTAAGAGACGGATTATCATTCGTCGAATTCAAACGTAACCATGCGCGCGGGTTTTTCAAGCCGGTCCAGGTATGGCGCCAGGCCGGTCAGGACGTACATCGCCTGTGTTCCGTCCTTTGTGGAGGTTATAACGAGCGATCCACCGTCGGGGTGCCACGCCGGCATCGCGTCAAACAAAACGTCCGGTCCCGGCTGGGCGTTTTTTGTCAGCAGCAATCCCACCTCTCCGTCGGACTTCACCAGGTAGATATCCACGCTGCCCCAGTCCCTGCCGCTCACGGCGAGATACCGGCCGTCGGGACTCCACGCCGGCTTGTAGTTGACCTGGCCGGGTACCTTTGCGGTTATGATGTCGCCGGTGGTCAGGTTCATAATAGCCAGCCCCTTGTTGAGCCGCGTCCACGCGAGGCGTTTGCCGTCCGGTGACACCACCGGAAAATTGTTTCCGCCGCTGTTGGTCATACGGGTGGCCCCGCCAACGCCGGAAACGCCGGTTTTCCAGATCTCTTTTTTACCCGAACGATCCGACATGAAATATATCGTTCCACCGTCGGGCGACCAGCCCGGTGAAGAATCGTGCGCGGGATCGTCTGTGAGAGCGTGTACGTCTCCCGAAACGCGGTCCAGAACATAAATATTCCAGTTGCCCCCGCGTGTCGAACTGAAAGCGATATACCTGCCGTCCGGCGACCAGTCGGGCTGGTCCTCCTGCCCCGGTCCGCCGGCTACCAACCGGCGGTCGCCGCCTTCCCGCGGTATAACAAAAATATCCAGGTGGTTTCCCACCTTCGCGCTGAAAACGACCCATTTGCCGTCGGGTGACCAGGCCGGCGACATGTCAAACGCGGGGCCCGGGGGTGTGATGCGGGACCATCGGAGGGGATCGTCCGAGTGTGTGCTCTGG
>CAYUDF010000313.1:0-4792 GCA_964443465.1 uncultured bacterium | reverse complement strand
GTTCATCCCTTTTACCACCTGTCCCCGATCAATGAACGCGTTGTATTTACCGGCAGGGTGACTTTTGACATAGTCATCCCGCATCATCAGTACCGAATCGTCCGAGTGCAACGCATCTGGTGTGTGCGCGCAAGCTGTCAAGAGCAGGAAACCCAGAACAGACGCCAGGAGAAATCTTGTCCCGTACATAGTGTGCCTCCTTGCGATGCCGTGCAAATTTATGATGTCGTGTCTACGCATAAAAAAAGCCACAGTCGCACTGTGGACAAGACCCCGGTAGTTCACGGCACGAACTACACCCTGGCCTGTTAACAACTCATAAGCACAAACCGTCCCAACTACACTTCAATCATCTCCCTTTTTTTGTTCGAAATAAAACAAGTCAACCCCGTCAAAATAAATAACATCCGATTGCCGATAATTCCGCCTGAATGTCTCCAGCACTGTTCCGGCCGGGTCGTCGACCCAGGGACGACTCCGTATGTACCATACGCGGTTGCACTCTGCAAAGACACCGGCCAGTCGTGTTTCCAGTTGTTCCCTGTTCTGCCCGGAGGGATTGTACACAGAGTGAACGGACTCCATACCCGAGTAGTAGTGTTGAACAATCTTCGCGACCGTCGGAGCGAACATACACTCCCCATCGCTTATATGTTCTTCAACGTACCTTACCGCTCCTCGTACGTCTTCGCGGGCGAACCGTCCGTTGTGAAAATAGTTTGAATCGGACCACAACAGTGTCGCGACCACCAGTATCAATACGATTTTGCCCGTTCGCCCTTTCATATCCGCGAGCCCAACGGCCAGAAAACACAAAAAAACCGGAAAAGCAGGCAGCACGTACCGCACGTTAAACGCCTTGGCGTTCTGCCAGTTGAGAAGAAGGATCAGAACAACGGGCAGGCACAGGTACAACATCATCTCTTTCCACGGCGCCGCCCGCTTAACGGAAACATAAACACCCAAAACGAACAGACCACCCAGCAACAGCAACACCCACAGCAACGGGACGGCGTGATTGCCGAACAGGTATCGAAGGGACGTGTCTTCGTGCAGCTCCCGGGTCGACGGTCCCAGCGAAAATCCGGCACAGAACGTGTAGGCCGCGTACGGGATCGCCGCCAGCGTCACCGTAGTTTCGCCCCGCAGCCGCTGGGTTTCGGTGATCTGTCCGGGAACAACCGGAGTAACGAGGTCGGAGACGTCGATGAACGTGTAGATGCGATATATCCACGGAGAAATAAGCACCAGCAGAACCAGAGAGACGGCGCACCACCTGACAATCGTCTCGCGGCTTATCCGGTTGCGCGTGAAGTAAAGAACCGTCTGCGTTACAAACAGGAACGCCGCAGTGAAATTGGACAACGCCGCGCACACGATAGATATCGTATAGAGCATCCAGTTTTTACGGCTTTTGTCCCGTTGCATCCGTTCGAAGTAATAGCAGGCCACCAGACAGAAAAACAAAAGGAACGAATAGTTCCTCATTTCCTGGGAATAATGGATATGTAAGGGGTGAAGAGCCAGCAGCACGGCCCCCACACGCGCCGTATTCCTGTTTATCCACAGGCGGACCCACAGGTAGAAGTAGACAACCGCGCCCGCTCCCGCGATGGCGCCGGGAACACGCATCCACCCGTCATTGAGACTGATCAGCTGGAACAGGTATACAACAAACGAATGAAGGGGTCCGTGGATGTTGTACTTAAGGTAGCTCCAGATGTTGAGGCCGTCTTTGGGGCTGCTCACACTGAGGGTCAGCATTTCGTCGATCCACAGGCTTTGCTCGCCGATGCGATACAGCCGGATCAGAAGCGCCAGCGAAACCAGTACAAAAAGGAAAATGCGTTCGTGTCGGGAAAGACTACCTTGGGAAAGCTGAGACATCTTGATATAGCGTCCCTGTGTTATACTGGGTCACCCGAGTAACGGAGGTACCGGTTTGAATCCACGACTCTACATAGGTCCCGCCGGATGGTCGTATCCGGACTGGAACGGAGCGGTGTATCCGGCAAAAAAACCTCGGGGGTTCGATCCGCTCGAGTATATGTCATTTTACTTTAACCTGATTGAAATCAACAGCACATTCTACAGATTGCCAACGCGGGAGACAACCCGGCGCTGGACCGAACGCGTCTCGGCAAATACTGACTTTCGGTTTTCGTTGAAAGCTCACAAAGAACTCACTCATTCGCAAGCGCCGCCGGAACAAATGGCGGTGGATACCTTCAAATCAACCGTTGATCCCATCCTCAACGCGGACCGACTGTTGTGTGTGTTGCTGCAGTTTCCGTGGTCATTTCGGAACACGGGGAAAAACCGCGGGCGCCTGGAGCGAACGATTCGCTGGTTCGAGCCGTACCCGGTTTCGGTGGAACTGCGACACGGCGGTTGGAATCACAAAGAAACCATTGATTCGATTACCGGACTGGGAGCGACGGTTTGTGCGGTGGATCAGCCGCTAATTGGAGAATCACTGACCGTTGAAACTCACGCACACGGTGTCCCCGGACCTTACTTCCGCCTTCATGGCCGGAACAAAAGCGAGTGGTTCCGCCCCGGTACCAACCGCGACCTGCGCTACAACTATCTTTATGACGGTGGCGAGCTGGAGGAGATGGCCAGAAAAATCAGAGAAGCGATGGTGCCCGGGAAACCCGCTGCCGTTGTCCTCAACAACCACTTTCGCGGCCAGGCCGTTGCCAACGCGCTGGAGCTGAAATCTGTTCTATCGGGAAACGGTGTTAAGGTACCGCAACAAACGCTGGATCGATATCCCCGTCTGAAAAAGATTGCAGTAGCGGATCCACATTCGGCGCCGGTGGAAGGCTGGTTGTTCGACCCGCCGTCAACGGCCGAAAACAATCAATAGCAGCAGAATCACAAGACCGGCCAGGCCGCCGTATTTCATGCTGTTCGGCAACTTTTCAAACCACGACATCATCTCGGCGGGATCGAACGGTTGTCCGGCCGATCTTCGAAGCGGATTGTCAGGCAGCTGCCCGTTCTGGAGCTGGGCGAGGTTCAGCGGTTCTGTTTTGTTGAAATTGCATCGGCATACAGAACAGAATTTCGCGTCGATGTCCTCTTCCCATCCGCACTTCGGGCATTCGCGAGTCGACCGCTCCCGGCCGGCAGACGTATCCTGTGACTGGGTTTCGCGAGCCGTGACGATCGGTTTGTGTTCTTCCGTTTTGAGCCGGTCGTTGTCGTCGCTACCTGCGTTGTCGTCGCAGACGGCGTTGTCAGATTCAATGTCTACGGCATGCGGTTCTTCAACCTGTATGGACTCGGCCTTCGGTGTTTCCGGTGCGCACTTGTCGTTCAGATTCCAACGGGGCCCGCTGGGTTCCGGCACCGGCCCCGACACCGGATGCGACGGCTTCGCCGTAGTCGTCGCAGACGGCCTAGTCGTCGAAGACGGCTTGGTCGGTTGAGCCTGTCTGGCGGCTGGTTTTGGCTTTGGTTTGGATACCGGTTTCGGTTTTGGTTTGGCCGCCGCGGGTTCAGGTTTCGGATCGGCTTTTGGCGGCGGTGAAGAGTGGTCTCCCGTTGATTCATCGATGGGATGCAGCTCGATGCGGGCGATACCGCCGAGATCCGCAATCACTTTGGCCAGTTTCTTGGCTCTGTCGATAGACAATCTGCCGCCAAGCACCGCGGGCATGTTCTTCACGATTGCCATCACGCGTGGCAGCGGTGAGCGGATTCTCATGGACAGTTTGAGCGCAAATGAGGGTGGTGATTCTCGCGACGTGTCGATCGAATCGAGGTAGACACGATAATCCGCGTCGGGATCGTATTGCACGGCCGCGCTTTTCTTTTTGCTGCCGTCCGCACCGGCCTGCTTGCGCGGTTTTGGGGCCCGTTCCCGGGCGGCCGGGGGCGGATCGAATTCGGCCGTCCCTGCGGCCGATACCCTCTCCAGTTCGCCGCGCGCCCGCTGGTCCTTGGGGTCGAGGTACAGAATCTGTCTGAAGTGAACCTCGGAGGCCCTTTTACCGGCGCCGGGCTCGGGATCCTTCGACCTCAAACTGTCGAGCAGCTTCTGCTTGAAGGTGGCAAGGTATTTGTCCGGCTCCCGGATATACTGACCCAGAATCCGCCGTTCCCGTTTGTATCCGGCCCCATCCATGGCTTCTTCGAGGTCCATGACCATCTCGGAAGCGTGTTCATATCGATCCTTCAGATCCTTGCCCAGCATCCGCCTGATGATAGCGGCAAACGGCTCTCCGATCAGCGGGTTGAGATTTTCGACGGGATCGGCTTCTTCATTCTGGATTTTATCCACAACTTCGGCGTAACTACGGCCGTCAAACGGGCGTTGCCCGGTCGCGAACTCATAGGCCACAACCCCTAGAGAAAAAATATCGCTTTGTGTGCTGACATCGTCGCCGCGGGTCTGTTCGGGCGACATGTAGGCCGGTGTGCCCAGTATCTTGCCGTGCTGCGTCACCGATTTGAGCTTGTCGATGGCTTTCGCCAGTCCAAAATCAGCGATTTTAACGCCACCATTCATGGTGAAAATGACGTTGGCGGGTTTGATGTCCCGATGGACCAGATTTATGGCGTGTGCCTCTTCCAGTCCGTAACAAACGTTCAACAGGACGGCGAAGCAGATATCCAGGGGGATTTTCGTCTGGGACTCCAGCAGCTCCTCCAGGTTCACACCGTCGTAATATTCCATCACGATGTAGTGCGACCCGTCGGACTCACCGTAATCGATCACGTTTACGATGCTCTCGTGCTGAACCCGGGCGGCCGCCCTGGCTTCGCGCTTGAATCGTTCGAT
>CAYUDF010000312.1:0-4823 GCA_964443465.1 uncultured bacterium | reverse complement strand
CCCGTTTTGATGTCGGTGTACGAAAGTTCACAAACGATATCGGCGTTTGATTCGCGGGCCGTCTTGAGGGCATCCCATCCCCGCTCAACGCCTTCTCCCTCGTACTGCTCCAGCGACGTTCCGGATTCGGCGAGCGAAAGCAGTTGTTTGACATCCAGCCCGTCGGGCGAAAAAACCGAGCCCTTGAGCATGTCCGACACGGCCACAACTTCCCAGTCGAATCCGTATTCTGTTGTGAGCATTTCCTGCTTCGTTTGCAGAATCTCGCACAGACCCTGTCCAACGGTACCAAAACCGATCAGCGCCAATTTGTGTGTTTTCATTGTTTCCTCCCGTTTCTTAACGGCTTGTGATTATTTTTGTTCGCGGCGGATTCTGGTCGGAACCCGCCGTTACCATTTTTTTAATATAGTTTCTCAGATTGCATCCAGCGCACGGCTCAGGTCGGCGATAATGTCCTCCGGCGCCTCGATACCACAGGCGATACGGCAGGTCGAAGGTTTAATAGCGGCCAGTTTCCGGCCTTCCTCTCCCTGCTGCAGGTGCGTCGATATCGAGTTGAGCGTGGCAACTGTTTTAACGCGACCGAGATCGGTCGCCCGCCAGATCATTTGCAGGTGATCGTAAAACACCCTGGCGTTTTCCGCACTGTCCGGGTTGCTTTCCTTGATTTCAACCGACAGCATATAACCATACATCGGTTCGTCGGTGTCTACCAGCCGCATGTACTTCGTCGCCAGGTCGTGTGCGGCATAACTCTTCAGTCCCGGATAATGAACGGCCTCCACCCTGGGATGTTGTTCCAGATATTCGGCGACTTCGAGAGTCGTACGGCTCATCTGCGCTACACGCATCCGAAGTGTACGCATGTCGTTGAGCACCAGAAAAGCGGCCATCGGATTGATACTGGGTCCATTGTCCCTGTATGGCCACAGCTTGGCCCACATCGCAAAATCTTCCTTCATTTCCGGTGTGCTGGTTTTACTTACAATATTACTTCGGGCGATCAGCAGTCCGGATATCGCAGCGCCGCTACCGCCGATCACCTTGGACGCCGACTGGACGACGATGTCCGCGCCCAGCACAAGCGGGCGGGTAAGGGCGGGGGAAGCGCACGTCGCATCAACGATCAGCGGAATCTCGAAACGGTGCGCCAGTTCGGCCACCTTTTCGATGTCAAATATGCTTACCGACGGATTGGACGGGAACTCGCCGTACACAAACCGGGTGTTTTCGTCGACGTGTTTTTCCCACTGGCCGATATCCTCCGGTTCGGTGACCCAGCGAATCTCGATTCCCTGCTCCTTACGGCGGCGAACCCAGAACTGCTGGAACGTCCCGCCGTACACTTTTGCACACGCAACAATGTTGGGATTCGGGAATTTGTCGTCGCGGGCCAGGAACGGATCGGTCGCCGTCCGTATGGCGGCCATGCCGCTGGAAGTCGCCACACACGACGCCACAATCGGCGACCCGTACGTCTCGAGCAACGCGGCCGTTTCCTCGAGGTAGTTGGTCGAAGGATTGGCGATTCGTGAATAGCACCAGTTGGGCATTTCGTACGCCAGCCCCGCTTCCATTTCGGCGCTGTTGTGATATGCCTGCGCGGGACTGAGGTACACCGGCTCCATGATAGAAGCGTTGTTGTGAACCAGCGCCTGTTGCAGGTCATACAGGCCGTGTGTCGCGACGGTGTCGAACTTCCAGTTTTTTGCACGTGCGATCCGGCGCGCGCGGTCATCTACCATCCGTTTTCCAACCTGTATCCAGAACTGCTTGTCTGCGATTTCAGGTTTCGTTCTGGTTGTCATGAATGGCTCCTTCCAGGTTGTATGCCGTTTCGTCCTTGAACGTCGACAACACAACCATCGTTTTGAGATTCGCTACGTCGGGCAGGGAGGTGAGTTTCTGCAGAACCAGCTCTTCATAAGCCGGTATGTCCTTCACAGCGATTTTCAGGAGAAAATCGCAATTACCGGTTACGTGGTGACACTCCATGATCTCGTCGATCGCGCGAGTGGCCGCGATGAAACCGGTCACCGTATCTTTCGTGTGTCCCTTGAGAGACACTTCAACAAACATCTGGGTTCCGCATCCCACGGCTATTGGATCGAGCAGTGCGACGTATTTACGGATCGCGCCGCCCTTTTCCAGTTTCTTCACCCGTTCCAGCGTGGGCGGAGGGGAGATGTTTATTTCCTTTGCCAGCGCGGTGTTGGTAATACGTCCGTCACGCTGCAGGATATCCAGGATTTTTATGTCTGTCGCGTCTATCTTCATAATTTTGTTAGCCTATATACTAAATATGCCACAAAATATAACTGGATTTCAAGATATTATGTAACTTTATAATACAACACAGAAGATATGGCGAATATTATATGGGATGCTATAATACGACCCGTCAATCTGAATAACGTGCGCCATATAGTAATATATGCATCATATCAGATGCCGAACCCGGGCCCTAGATGAGGATGTTTTCTTTCCAACCCAGCCTGACCAGCTCGATCTTGTCGGGGTCCGCCGTTCCCAGGTGATGGCGGGTGTCGGCCAGAAAGATGTGTTTAGGTGGTGGATTGAGCGGGCGTACTTCTCCGAAGAACTGGTTGCGTTTTGCCGTCAGAATTGAAACCCCGGTTGCATCAACGGCTACCGGATCGAACCCGGCGAGTAATCCGTTGTATTTCCAGATGTATTCGGGGTTGTAGTGGTGGGGACCTGTGCCGTGAAACAGCGGCGTGAGCATCACCAGTATGTTCAGGCGTGTTTTGCCGGCGACGTTGGGCAGAGTCCAGATCTTTGCCAGGTCGGCGCAGGTATCCGGATGGTACACGGAGGGGTTCGGAACAAACAGAATATAATTTTTGATCAGCGAGCCGACACCCGACCAGTTGTGTGTCCGCATGGGTCGAACGTTAATCAGCGCGGTGGCCCGTCTAAAAACGTCGTTACTGTAGATGCCTTTGTCATCGACTGATATGTTTTTTTGATCAACTCCCGATTCCAACACCCGATGTTCGATGGCCGATTCCAGCCCTTTGGGTGTTCCCAGATAGTGCCAGGCGTTGGTTTTGATACCAACCACATCGTCCGGTTTGATGATCTTGTCCCACGCGGCTTTTGGGTTGTCTGTTCCGGTCAACTCCATTACCGCTTTGTCCAGCATTCCGGAGAGGATGTCGCTGTCCGGCTTGTTGAGGTCGTCCAGGACCGCTTCATCCCTGACGAGAACCACCCTGGATTTGTCCTTGCCGTAAACCGGACGAAAAACCGGCTCACCGAGGAACAGGGCACCCGCCATCGCAGCAGACGCGCTCGTTTTGAGAAAATCTCTCCGGGTCAGCGTGTTTTTTACCATGAAAATTCCCTACCTTCGGTTGTTCAGGTTCAGGACATTCTGTACAAGTTCATCTACCCGTTGCCGGGACGGCGCGTTGAACACCGCAACCAGCAGGTCGCGGTCGAGACGGCATCCGGTCCAGCTGCCGTCTTCAATCTGTACTGCCGAATCTCGGGAAGAATCGGGCAGGTAATTGCGGAAGAACGAATCGCGAGCGGCCTGCGCCTTTCCCTCTTCCCTGTAGCTCACCAGCACCAGGAACACACGGCCTTCCTCCCGGGGATATGCGGCGAGAACCGCTTCGGTATCCTCATCTATCAGGAGTATGTTCTCATCCGCGATATAATAGTGGGAGTTCAACCATACATAATGAAAGAAAAAGCGGACGCTCTCCTCGATCAAACCGTCCGGGGGCACCAATTCGAGAATCACCGGCAGCGGACCCGTTTCCTCGATGGACGCTTCGATCCGGCGTGCGATATCGTGGATAAACTCCCGTGCTTCGGGCGTCTCGGGGCTGGCAAGGATCGACACGAAATACCGGTCCTTCCAGAACATCAACAGTCCCTCTGTGTACTGGGACCCCTGGCCGAATGAATCCTCTATCGTCTCGCGGGCGTGTGAAAAAACGCCAAACGCGTTGCGTGAATGTTTCATGTCAAAAACATCCACAACAATGTCGGGCTGGTTGGAGCGGACATAGGTACGGCTGGCCATCCGATCGAAATCGTACGAGAGATACAACTCGGCGCCGCCGTTTATGTAGTCGAAAAGGTTATCCCGGTCGTAAGTTTGATCCTCGGAAGACACCCAACCACCGATTTCGGCCGGGAGCATCGAAGACAGAAATGACTCGGCCACAGCTGTCCTCCCTGCAACGATCACGATCAGAAATGAGATGGAGATCAGGCGGAAATAGTTCATAGGTCCCACTGCCCGCCCGCACGGAATAACCTCCGTGTCAGTCGGTGTCGTCGAGCCAGCTTTTCGCATCACCTGGATCGTGGAATACTTTCATCGGTTTACGCGATTGACTCGCAAGAATTGTTTCGTACATGCGGGCCATGCCGACTTCCATATCCTGGGCGACCACGATGGCGACCCTGCCCCCGGCGCCTTCGCCGACCAGCTTACCGACAAAATCGGCCAGGTGGCGAACGTCTTCCGTCGGGACATCGATTTTCGCAGCCGTCAGATCCCACAGGGCGGGCGCCCCGGGACTGAAATCCTCACGCTTGTACACATCTTCGAGTGTGTTGCGGACTTCATCGAACGAAATCAGACCGATGATGGTGTGGGTCCGAAAACCCGTATCGGATTCTATATATGTATCTATTGGCATATCTGGATTGTAGTGCCTCCGGTCCACCGTTTCCACCACAAACTAGGAATGGGTCCGCCGGCGAACCAGGTTCCTCAGCTGCCGGGGCGCAACGGGAGTGTTTTACGGCCGAATTCGGCTTCAAATTCATCGTTAGAA
>CAYUDF010000311.1:0-4834 GCA_964443465.1 uncultured bacterium | reverse complement strand
CCGTAGTCTTCGGGGTTTTTGGTCAGCCACATCATCTGGGCGTCGATGTTGGTGTTCCACAACTGGATATCGGGGTAATCCTTCTGAATCCTCAAGCCGGTCTCCAGCATCATGCCTGAGGTTTCACGGATGACGTTGGGTTTTTCACAGATGGTAACCGACTTGTATCCGAACTTTTTGGCGTATTCGAACGCCGATCCGACGATCCGGTTGCACGCGTTCTGTGTGAAGATACGCGTCGAAACGGCGAGTTCTTCACGCGGCGCGTCCGCGAATTTCGCGAACTTCGGGTGAGTCTTCAACGCGTCATACACCTGGTCGGGTGGGTTGGTCCATTCCACGCCGCCGTACAGGCCCTCTGTATTCTGGCGGAAGATAGCAACGTCCACTTCCGGCTCTTCAAAACCGCCGTCGGCCGACCGGCGGATAAAGTTCAGCGGGTTGCCGGGGAACGACCGGCACGGACGAATACAGATATCGAGGTCGAACTTCTGGCGAAGCCCCACGATCGGGCTGTAATACACATACCCCTTGTCCTGGAGCTCCGGGGCCAGTTCGGCGTCCGCTTCTCTTTTGGGTTTTGACGTAATGGCGCCGAACAAACCGATCTTGTGTTCTTTCAACAGATCGAGTGTGCGGTCGGGCAGGGGATTACCTTCCTTGCACCAGAATTCCCAGCCGATGTCGGCGTGGACGTAGTCGGCTTGAAAACCTGCTTTTGCCAATACTTCGATTGCGGGAGGTAAAACGGTTTTGCCGATGCCGTCTCCGGGCATCGATACGATTGTGCGTTTGCTCATCATAAACTCCTGCGTCGGGGTCGCTTCGATTTCCCCCGGGATAGATAGACAAAAAGCCCCTGCATCCCTCGAGAGGAACACAAGAACTCGCCTGTTGATCTGGTTAAATGATAGCGTATTATAGCCACTTTTCGAGGCGGTTGTCCAAGTATTTTGCGCCCCGGTATCCCTATTGTCTGCGGTGTGTTACTCGCTTCGAGACGGCGCCTGGCTTGCCGGTGAATACACCAGTATTATCAGGTACTGAGACGATATTGTCTCAGTACCTGCCGATTACTGGTTAACCTGCGAGTAACGGTGATTATTGATGATATGGAGATCGGAGCCGTCGTCTCCGGCGGTTAGCTGGAGTTCCGTTATCGCAAGCACGATGTCCAGGACCGTTCTGTCGTCGCTGACTGAACACGACTGGTCCAGTTGCGCAATCCAGGTCCCGGTAAAACGGATCTCCAACGTTGACTGTCCCGCGCCCTCCCCACGGAAGACCGCGATTTTGCCATGGCCTTCATCCCGTGTTGTGCCGTGCTGGATGCGGCCGTGTTCCCACATTTGCACAGCCTTTCCCGCGTGCTCCGCGGCTACAGAAATTTTCATTTCGAGTTGCTGGGGTTCAATGTTACCGAGTAAATGCGTGCCGCCTTCCGCTGCCGCCATTATCGAGTAGCTTTCGACGCGGTAAATCATATCCTCCGGTGTGGGATCTTCGCCCCATCCAAATTTTATCAGCATTCAGAATCCTCCTTGATAAATACCAATATCAATTATAGCAGATAAAACCGGCTCAGGAGAACGGTACCTTTTCCCGGCAGTGAGTTCTGGCCGTACCGCTCCCGCGTACGGACTGGATTTCTGCGGCGATGGACAGGGCGATCTCGGCGGCTGTTCCGCCCCCACCCAGGTCCAGGCCGATCGGGGTATAGACGTTGGGGCCCGGTTCAAGACCGTCCTCCCGCAGTTTATCGTGTGCCCGGCGCGCTTTTTTAATGGATCCGATCATGCCGACGTAGGAAAGCCGTGTTTCCCGTCGGATCGCTTCGGCGAGCAGATCGAAGTCGTTTTCGTGTGTGTGCGTCGCGATCACCACGTACGCACCGTCGGGAACTTCGCTAACCGCCTCGGCGTATTCACGGTGACGGACGCTTGCGGCACCGGGTAACCGGTCGGCCTGTGCGAATTCCGCCCGGCTGTCGACAACAACAACGCGGAAACCCAGCGGCGCCACCATCGGGACCAGTGCCTGGCACACGTGGCCGCCGCCGAAGATCCACAAAACGTCCGCCGGCAAAAACGGCTCAAACAGCAGGGTTACTTCCGCCTTGCTGATACCCAGTTCGGCGGTGTCCACGATTTTGGTAAGGGGCCCGCCGCCTGCCGCCAGCAGTTGCAACGCGTCGTCCACAGATTTTTTTTCCAGGGCGCCGCCGCCGACGGTTCCGCTTGTCCTGCCGTCCCCGAGAACGATCATCCTGAAACCCGGGTTACACGGCGCCGATCCCTTCAGGCCGGCCACCGTGACCATTACAAACGGCGTCCCGTCTTGCTGCAGGGAAACGGCCTGCTCAAAAATCTCCGCGGGTCCGTTGATCATTATTTTGTTCCCGCCGGCCGTGCCCACTCGGCGTTCTGTCTGCGGGGGGCGAGAAGCTCGAGAATTTTTTCGCAGCGTTTGTCCGAAGCAAACGAGATCTGTTTGCCCTCCCGTTTTGCCTTAAGTGCGAGCAGGACGCGTTCGGGGGTGAGCGGCAACTCCCGGAATCGCACGCCGGTTGCGTTAAATACCGCGTTCATAATCGCCGGTATTACCGGCATGATCCCGCCTTCGCCAACTTCCTTGGCGCCGTAGGGGCCGGCCGGTTCGTTGCTCTCGATTACAATCGGCGTAATGTTGGGCACATCCAGCGCCGTCGGAACCTTGTACTCGGCGAGGTTGGCGTTTACGGTACGGCCGAGGTCATCGAACTTGATTTCTTCGAAGCACGCTTCGCCGAGGCCCATCAGAAAATTGCCCTGTATCTGTCCCTCGACCTGGGTGCGGTTGATCGCGAACCCGCAGTCGTGGGCGGCGGCGACGTCGCTGATTGTCACCATGCCGGTGTCCAGATCGACGGAGACTTCGACCACCTGGGCCGAACAACCGTAGGCGGGTGACGTACCGACGGCGGCGCCCTTGTAAGTGCCGCCCAGTGGTGGCGGTTTGTACTCGCCGCGGCCCAGTATGGTACCGCGTTCGATGTAGGCGATACGGAAAGCTTCGCGGATCGTCAGGGAATTGCCGCCGGGGTGGTCGGAAAAACCCCTGTGCTCCTTTATATAATAGGTACGAATTCCCTCGATGTCGATTTCACCGCTGGTAGCCGTGACAACACCGTCTCTGAACACATACCGTTCCGGTGTGCCACCCAGTTTGTCGGCCAGCACTTTGGCGACCTGGTTGCGCGCGTCGATTGCCGCGCGGCGCACGGCGTGACCGGTCATCAGAGTTTGACGGCTGGAGTAGGCGCCCAGATCGATCGACAGGTCGGTATCGCCGGTTTCGGCGCGCACGTCTCCGAGCGGAATACCCAGTTCCTCCGCGGTGATCATCGCCACCATGGTTTCGGTGCCCTGGCCGATCTCCGCAGCCGCCGTACGGACAACGGCGGAGCCGCCCGTCTCGGACAGTTGTACATAGGCCGTGGCGTGCCACGTGTCGGAACGGTAAATTGAATAGCCGGCGCCCGACACAAAAAAACCGCACGCGGCGCCGATACCGCTGCCTTCGCCCAGCTGACCTTTCTTTGACTTCCAGGACGACTGGTCGCGCACGCCCTCGAGACATTCCTTCATGCCGAAACTGGAAACGTTCAGCTCGTTACAGGTCGTTTCTCCGGCGTGCATCACGTTTTTAAGACGCAATTCGATCGGGTCCATTTCGAGGTCTTCGGCGATTTCATCCAGTAGTGACTCGAACAACGCGCGCGCGATCACGCCGCCGTGGCCACGTTGGGCGCCGCACGCCGGTTTGTTGGTGCACACCCTAACGCCGTGGTAGCGCATGTTGGGCAGATGGTACGGTGCGCCGAGCAGGGAACCCGCGTAATAAACCGTTGCGATGCCAAAGCTCGAATAAGCGCCGCCGTCCAGCGTGCACTGGTGATCGAGGAACACAAGTGTGCCGTCGTTATTGACGCCAACGGTCATGTGATGCAGAAACTGGTGGCGGCCGCGCGAGCGCAGGAACACCTGTTCCCGCGTGTAGAGCGCTTTCACCGGTTTACCCGTTCTTTCGGCGAGAAGGCAGACGGCCAGTTCCATGTTTGACGCGGAAGCCTTGCCGCCAAAGCCGCCACCCACCGTTGGGGCGACCACGCGCACCTTGCCGATCGGTTTACCCGTGACCATCGCGACCGTCCGCTGGACGTAGTGGGGACACTGGGTGGAGCTGCGCAGTACGAGGTTGCCGTTGCCGTCGGTTTCCGCCAGGCACCCCTGCGGTTCGATTGCCGCGTGACTCTGCTTCTTATTCAGCAGGTGGTTGGTGTAGACGCGATCGGCGGTTTCTTTGACCGCATCCACGTCTCCAAAGTGCTGGAGCACTTCACCTGTGACGTTTCCCTTGTACATCTCGTGTATCTCGGGTGAATCCTCAGCCAGCGCCGATTCGGTATCCAGAACGGCGGGCAATTCCTCTATATCGATATCGATCAGTTCGAGCGCCTTCAACGCCGTGTCGGGATCAATCGCCACAACAGCGGCAATCTCTTCGCCGACGTACCGCACCCGGTCGACGGCAAACACCGTTTCGTCGTAACGCGCCGGGCTGACACCGTAAGGAACGTCGGGCGCCTCGGCTGCGGTGATCACGTCAACGACACCGGCCAGCGCTTTTGCCCGCGTGGTGTCGACTTTTTTGAGTAAACCGTGCGCGACGGGACTTTGCAGCACCGCGGCGTGTAACATACCGGGGCGTTTGAGGTCGGCGATGTACTCCGCTTTACCGGTGACTTTTCCGGCGGCGTCGACGCGGGGCGCCCGTGTGTTTAATACGCGGTAGT
>CAYUDF010000310.1:0-4838 GCA_964443465.1 uncultured bacterium | reverse complement strand
GCGCGTAACCGGGGTATCAGGGAATCGTCGGGTCAATGGATCGCGTTTCTCGACTCCGACGACGAATGGAAACCGGAAAAACTGTCGAAACAGTTGGCCCAACTGGCCTCGGACGGCGAAACCCCGCTGTGCCACACCAACGAGATCTGGATACGCAACGGCCGCCGCGTGAATGAAGGAAAACGCCACGCCAAAGCCGGCGGTCGAATATTCCAGCGATGCCTGCCCCTGTGTGTTATTTCGCCGTCGGCGTCTGTTATCCGCCGGTCCCTGTTCGATGAAATAGGGTATTTTGACGAATCGCTGCCGGTCTGTGAAGATTATGATATGTGGTTGAGAATATGCGCCAGGTACCCCGTTGCGTTTGTCGAAGAGCCCTTGACCATCAAACACGGCGGCCACAAAGACCAGTTGTCGCGGAGTTATCCGGCGATGGACCGGTATCGTATCCAGGCGATCGAAAAAATCCTGGACGAAGGTATCCTGGAGTCAGGGGACCGGGAAGCCGCCATAAAAATGTTACGCGAAAAAATCGAGGTGTACGTGGACGGGGCTAACAAACGAGGACGGGCAGACGAGGTCAAACGATACGTGGTGTTACTGAACAAATACCCGCCGCGGAAGGATCAATTATAAGCGCGCGGTTTCCTGAAATAGATTATACTATCCGGAATCCCGGGTGGAATAAGGTCTGATTCTAGAAGAAGGACGTGGTCTCATGCGAACGGTTATGGCTGTTGCGGTGTTGTCGGCAATTGTGTTGTTGGCGGTGACCGCCGAACCCGGCCTGGCGCAGAGCTCACGATTGGCAAGAAGTGCCGATCCGTGTTGCGATCTCGAGGGTGTTCAGGGCGCAGTATGGTACGGCCTGGATTCTACCATGACGATACAGAAATTTGCCGAAGCGTGTGCGCCGATCCTGTGGTTTTCACCCGACGAACCCCTCTTGATGGATGCAACCGGAAAAGACATTCGCCTGCCCGAAGTGTTTCCGTTTGAAGAGGCGCCGGATGCCCCTGTGGTCTATTACAGGATCAGGGGAATAGCAGGCCAGGAAGGGGCCGAGTTTCCTCCGTTCATCGAGGACACCGAAAACAGGGCCAATTCGATCATCGATCTAAGGTCCGCCGTCGCGGTTGAACTGGATTTCTTTTTTTACTACAGCAGTGAAGAAGGATTCAGCGGACACGACCACGACGTCGAATCGGTCGAGATGAAAGTGGTTATCGGGGGAAGGGACTGCTCGCATTGCAAGTACGGGTTTGCTGTCTTGAAGATCACGGGCAAGGCCCACGGAATCCTGTGGTACGACAATACGCTCGAAGTCGACGTTTATTCTGTTTTCCCGATGACCATCCTCGTTGAAGAGGGCAAACATGCCAGTTGCACCGACAAAAACGGCGACGGATATTACACACCGGGATACGATGTGAACAAACGAACGAATGACGCCTGGGGCGTTCGCGACGTGATTCGTGGCGGCACCCTGGGATCGGGTGGGTTCCAGAACTGGATGGCGAAAGTCAGAAATCCGAAACACCGTGTGTTCCCGCCGCTGCCCGACGACAGCCCCCTGCGGCAGTGGAATTCCCGGGATGGCGAGTACGCACCGGACAATGCAATATACCAGTTGCGTCCGTTTCCGCACCCCGACCTGGCGAAAGATGATGAGCACCTGCTTCCATTTATTGCCGACAAGGGGGATCCCGACTGGCCCGAAGTTACTGAGAACGATGAATTACAGAAACTCCAGAATTGGGTGACGAGAGAATCGTTCGTCAGGTCCCTGTCGATCGCCTATCGATATGACGGCGACAACGGGGTATCATTTGTGTTTCCGTTATTCGTTTTCTGGAACTTTGAAGACCCGATGGCCGGTGGGTGGATTGTGAACAGGATCTACCTGAAGGATCATCACTTCCAGGACATCTCGTGGAACCTGTTGTACACCACGTCTGCATCGCGATGGATCGACGGCTATTTCGCCGCGGGGGCGGAATGGGACAAGGAAGAATACGGGACTTACACGTGGTTCATGATCGAGACGGGAGTTAAATTCAGGGCGAATATCGGTCATTCAGCGTTTAAATTTCTCACAAAACTGGGGACCGATTTCTGGGGCGCGCGGTTCGGTTTCAAATACTCGGGCCAGAACGCATGGGATATAAATAAAATCGGATTCGCCATCGAAATTGGCGCCGGTACGTGGTAGAAGCAAATGAATCGCAGGTTATTTAAGACACATATTGTAGTGGCGGTACTGGTTATGTTGATGGCGGTGACCGCCACGGCGCAGGACGCCCAATACTGGACCAACCAGTTCGGAACCCGGGCGAACCTGCTGGGTGGTGTAGTGGTCGGCAGTATCGCCGACCTCAGCAGTACGTTCTACAACCCCGGCATGCTCGCTTTGTCCAAAGACCCCCAGCTGGTCATCAGCACAAACGCCCTCCAGCGGACAACCATCGAGCTCGAAGACGGGATTGGTCGCGGTATTCCGCTGTCCTCTTCCAAAATCGGTTCGGCTCCTTCCATCGTGGCGATCCGGCTGGGGTGGCATCCGTTCAACGGGCAGATCGCTATTTCATATCTGGAGCGGTACAAGTTCGACCTCACAATGGTTGGCCGCAACATCGCTTCCCGCGACATTGAGGGAGGAGGTGTGGATGCGTTTTCCGGCGAGTTCTCTACCATCAGTGATCTCAACGAGTACTGGGGTGGGTTCAGCTGGGCGTCGCCGGTGCTCAGGGATAGGGTGGGGCTGGGAGTTTCATGGTACGTTGCCTACCGGGACCAGAATTCGCGCACACAGCTACTTACACAGGCTGTGTCCGACACCGCCGGCGGATCGTCCGCCACAGTTTACGACGAGTTTAGTTTCTACAACATCCGAACACTGCTCAAGATCGGGGCTTCATTCGAATGGGAAGAGTTCAGGCTGGGATTTACTCTGACGACGCCCAGTCTCGATTTGTTCGGGAGCGGCCATACAGTAGCGAACGCCAGTTTTATCCGATCGGATACGGCGAACGGGTCATTTCAGACGGAATTGGCTGCCGACTACCAGCAAAACCTCGACGCGAATTTCAGATC
The DNA here is from genome assembly GCA_964443465.1 of uncultured bacterium. Classification (GTDB taxonomy): domain Bacteria; phylum Krumholzibacteriota; class Krumholzibacteriia; order WVZY01; family JAKEHA01; genus CAYUDF01. The sequence continues at coordinate 1,745 of CAYUDF010000310.1, read as the reverse complement.
GCCAATCTCGATCGCCGGGGGGTTGTCATACCGGTTTGGCAAAGCGGACCGGGGAGCGGTACATTTTACAGCCGAATATTTCAGCCGACTGAAACAGTTCGATGTGCTGACGCCGAAACCATTTGAATCGCAGACCACGGGTGATGTTGTTACGAGGAAATATACGCACGAAGCGAAACCGGTGTTCAACTGGGGTATCGGTGGAGAATACCGGCAGAGTGATATTTTGGCTTTTTATGGTGCATACATCACGGATTATTCGTATCGTTCTGATGATGCGAACTTTCGGGAAGAAATATCCACATCACACTGGGATATCCAGCACGTCTCGTTCGGTAGCGCTTTTACAATCAGAACTCTGGATTTTACGCTGGGGCTTTCGTACGGATGGGGGCTCGACAAGGCAAATCGGCTCATTGATTTTTCGGATTTCGATTCGTACGGACTCGCCGATGATTCGTCCAAGCAGAAAGTATCTTATAACAGCCTCAAAGTGCTGGTCGGATTTGCTTTTCCATTATGATAGGGCGAAACCTGTGCTGCCATACCGTGCGAGAGCGGCCTGATCTCGACAAACAAGGAGCAATGTTTTGGCAAAAAAGGTTATTTTACTGACAGTTATAATCAGCCTCTTGGCGACCTGTGCTATGGCACAATACCGGCAACCGACCATGAAACGGCAGAGCCAGCCGTTCGCACATAAAATTGAAATCACGCCGTTTGGCGGCTATTCGTGGACGATTTCCAGGCGGGTAAGCTACGCGTACCCCCAGCCCGTTACCGGTGACATCGACATCGCATCCAGCCCGTTCTGGGGTGTCGAAGTGGATATCACGATTCAACCCGGAGCCCAGCTGGCGCTTCTGTACAGCCGCCAGGACAGCGACCTCACTTTTAATCGCCAGGGTTACGCCAAACAAACGATCACCGGCATGTCCGTGGAGTACTTCCATATCGGAGTTGTAGGAGGGACGAAACAGGGCAACATGTTTCCGTTTGGCCTGTTCACGTTGGGTGCGACGCGGTACGCCTACGACGACGTCTCGATCGTGGACGACACATGGAAGTTTTCCATCATATTCGGCCTCGGCGCCAAAATGTACGTGAGCGAGCGTATCGCGCTGAGGGTGCAGGGGCGTATGCCGTTTACATTTTTCAGCGGTGGCGTAGGAATCGGTTGCGGATCCTATGGCTGTTCCACGATGGCTGGAGGATCGGGCATTGCCCAGCTGGACCTTTCGGCAGGTCTGGCGTTCCTGTTTTAATCACCCGTTATTGATTAATCATGCACAAGTCCCCCCGACGCAAGAAAGTCCGCAACCTGATCCTGCTGTTATTGCTGGTTGTTGCGGTCACCGCAGCCGTTATTACCGAATTATCCTCCGGTATCCGCAATGAAATCAACCAGTCAATGATGCTGCGGACCGCCGGCGAGGCGGAAACCACGCTCCGGGATACGCTTGACAAGCTGTTTGCCCCTGTCCAGGGGCACCTGGCGGTAATCGAACGGTGGGGTGAGCGAGGATCCCTCGACCTAGCCGACCATCCTTCGCTCAACGACCGGTTCATCCCCATGATGGAGCAGTTTCCGTGGGCGACTTCGATGATGATCGCCGATGAGAATGGTCTGGAGTACATGCTGCTGCGGACCGATTCCACCTGGGTCACACGGGCGACCGACGCACAAAACAGTCCGGGGACCGTCACGTGGCGCAGCTGGGCACACGACGATGCGCTTTTGCGGG
>CAYUDF010000309.1:0-4852 GCA_964443465.1 uncultured bacterium | reverse complement strand
TGTGACGGCAACGGAGTTTCAGATCGGCGGGATCAGCACCAAAACAGATCCGAGCCGGTACAATCCGCCCATCGTTCCCCGCGAAGAAAACGGCGTGTTCGACAAGGAACAGTCGATGTTCATCAAGTACGACAATTTCGAACCGGGCAGAACGATTCGTATCTTCAAGCAGTTCGTTGGCCGGGGGATGGATCTGACCAGCTATCGCGATATCAATTTCTGGGTGCACGTCGACCCCGATAAGTTTAACTCGGATCTTGAGTATTTTTTCAGACTGGCGTTTGACGAGAACAACTACTACGAAATCAAGTTTAAGTTAACCGAAGAATTTTTCGATCCTATCACGGGATGGGCGGACGTCCGAATCAGGCTGGAAGATCTTACCGGGCTGAAGCTCGCCCAGTCCGACAGCTTGTTTGAAGTAACGGCGAAGGTCCGGGATATTGTGAGGACGAGTACAAGATATAACGTCCGCCTTAAAAACCGGCCCAGCATGTTCAATATTCGTTTTCTGTATGCCGGGCTGAGAAACGTGAGCCAGACGGGCCAGGTGTTTACGACGGGAGACATATGGATCAACGACATATACTCCGGCAATGTGCGGCGGGATATCGGGCTGGCCGAACGCCTCGGCGCCAATATCAACATCGGGGGCGGCGTGCTCAGTGTCGGAGCCAACTGGCAGCGGACCGACGCCGATTTCCGGGGTCTGAGGGCGAAACGCGGGAGCGGCGTGACCAACGAATCGTACAACATCAACGCTAAATCCCGTATCGAACATTTTATTCCGTTGTTCGGTTTTTCGATCCCGGTTTCCGGCACGTTCAGCAAGTCCACGTCACGGCCCCGTTATACACCCAGTGGCGATACCGAAATCACCAACGAAGCGGTGCGCGACAGCCTGCGGTCGGAGACGATTACACGGGGCTTCAGTACGTCCCTCGTCAAGAAAGGGTCGCAGAATCCGTTGTTCAAATACACGCTGGACAAAACAACCACCAGTCTTTCCTTCAGTGAACAGATGCGCCGGTCGCCCACGCAGCGCGACACGACACGCACGTTGAGCGGATCGTTGAACTATCAGATCAACTGGTCGAAACGCCGTGAGATACCGTTGTGGAGGGGGATCAAGCTGGGCTACTGGCCGAAATCGATGAACTTCCGGATACAGGCGACCAGGAGAACGGCCAGGAGAAACCGGTTCAGAACAGGCACGTTTGTCGCCGATCCGTATTTTTTTGACGCCAAGGTCAACCTCAGCGGTTCGCTGAGTTATCAGCCCCTCAAGTCGCTGACTTCGTCTTTTAACGGTACGATGGCGCGCGACCTCAATCAGCCTCACTATCGCTACGGGGTTGATATCGGGCGTGAAACCAAACGAACCCACGCGATGCAACTGGCGTGGAAACCGCCACCGATGTTTCTGATCAGCGCGTTTTCGCCGGATTTCAGCTACAACTCCAGTTACCGGGAAGATTCGGGCCGCCAAATCCGCCGACCGGGTGATCCCGGAGGCACACGAAATGCGGCCAACCAACGGTCGACAACGGCCAAAATGCGGTTTGATCTCGGCAAGTATTTTGGGAAAATTTTCGGTGTCTTCGGCTGGCTGGAAGACGATCCCAACTCCACGGCGCAGTTGACGGGGGCCAGAAGAGCCGCGGCGGCGGCGGCAGTGGATACTTCGAGCACCGGGTCGGCCGCCGGAGATTCGACACAGGCGGACGAGCCCTCGCGACCAAGGGCGGATCCGATGATCGCTGTTCGCAAGTTCGGTGGAATACTAAAGGACATTCGACCGATAAACGTCAACGTCCAGCAGCGGTTCAACAGCCGGTACACACGTATACCCGTCAGGCCGTCGCTCGCCTACCAGTTCGGGATTACGGAATCCAGCGGTATTATCAAATCGCGGGAAACATTGGACCAGCCCGATCAAAGGACGACAAACCTTTCGATTTCACTCGACTCCGGTGTGCAGATCACGCCGGACCTCGACATAGCCACTCGCTACACGACAAACATGTCGAATTCCGCCACCCAGGGCGCAGAGTCGGAGACACAGGGCACGACGTGGCCGGATGTCAGTCTCAAGTGGACGGGGCTCGAACGGTTTTCGTTGTTTAAGTCTCTTTTTTCCTATTCGTCTGCCAATATGTTGTACAAGAAACAAAACCGGGAAACCGGCCGTAAAGGATCCGTCGATTCACGCCAGGAAACAGTGACGTTATCGCCGTCGATGACATTCACATTTAAAAACGAGGTCAACAGCACGCTGGCCGTGTCGTACACCAGCAACCTGACGGACAACAGGGGAAGTATCACCGAGAAAAGCACCATGGCGATTACGCTTGATCTCAAGAAAGACTTCCGCGGCGGGTCCGGGTTCAAGCTGCCGATTCCGTTTTTCAGCAAGGAAGTGAAGTGGACCAGCACACTGAACTCCAATGTGAACATCTCGTACTCCCGCACCGGCGGAAAACGTTACCAGGAAGGCTCCGAGTTGACTCAGCCGATTCCGGGTACGACGGGTCTCAGTATCTCCCCCAACCTGACCTACACGTTTTCACGTGCGGTCAACGGCAGATTATTTATAGACTACGGGCGGTCGTATGCGGAGGCATCGGACCGAACCACCACAACCCTGCGCATCGGATTGAGCGCGGTCCTGAGCTTCTAGACCGCGGAGGAGGGTGCCATGTTATCACGATTACCGATCGGGGTTGCCGGCCCATCGGCCGGCTTTGTTGCTGTATTTGCCGTTGTTGTTTTTATGTTGTTGTTGCCGGGCTGCGGCGACGAATCACCGACGACGGTTGCGGAGATCCCGGAAGACGCCGACGTTATATCGCTTTCGCGAAGGCTCTGGTATCCGGCCAGTCTGCCCGTGGATCCTCAAGACGAATTCAGCGTTCTACTCGACGATCAGCGCATGCCGATTATCTGGTACAACATCGAACCTTCGTATGGTCTCCACCGAAGAGACCTCAACCCCAACCTGAATGACAGGGAAAACAACCTGGTGGCAACGCTCGACATGGAGGTCAATCCAGGTCCGAACCAGCCGACCGGGCCCAACTGGACAGGCATTCTGACGGGATTCCGCCGGCCGCTCGACCTGTCAGGCCGTATGTATCTCGAAATATGGGTAAACGACTTCAAGCCGGACCCGGGCGACAGAAGTGGCGTGTTGTACGTTGAAATCGGCCGAATCGATGAGAATTTCTTCGAGCCGGATATCAACAAGTGGAACGACGAGGACCGCGACCGCGACGGATTCGGCGCGTGTATCGACGACAGCGGTCTGGATGAAACACACAACTGGCTCGCCGATTGTATAAGAAACTTCTACCCGGATGACCCTTCCGAGGGCGGGAACGAGGCTACCGATGATCGCGAAGGCGACGACTACGTGCCCCAGCGAATCGACGGCCGGTTTACCAAGGTGAACGGCACCGAACGCAACGGGTATTACGACAGCGAGGACCTGAACCGATCCGGTGCGATGGACCGGACCAACAGTTATTTTCGTTATGCCGTCGACCTGGCCTCTTTGCCCGTCCTGGATATCCGCGACGAATATCCCGGCTACGACGGTTTTGTGGAGCCCCCCCACACAAGAGATTCCTGGCGCTGGTACAGGATTGAGTTGTCAGACGGCACGCCGAGCGGCGATACTGGGGTGCCGGCGTCCGACCTGTCCAGCGTTCACCACATCAGGATCTGGTTTCGGGATGTCGAAGACGTGGTGCACGATGAAGACGCGGTCGGTCGATACCGCCTGCAGATCGCCAAACTGAAATTTACCGGGCATACGGCGCCTTGAGTACAAACTTCTAATCGGAGTTACAGTTGAATCGTTTACCCCTGCTTTTTTCCATCTTCGTGTTTGTTCTCCCCACTGCGTGCGGCGAGACTCAGACACCGCAATTCGACAACAACCGCGCGTGGGCCCATCTGGTCAAACAGTGCGATTTTGGTCCCCGTCTGCCGGGTAGTCCGGCCCGCGACAGCACCACATTTTACCTGACCCGGACGCTGGTGGGGTACGGTGCGGAAGTTTCAACCCAGCGTTTTGATATCAACGATCCGTACGCGGACCGGTTCATCCCGATGGTCAACGTATTCGCCAGTTTTTATCCGGAAAGAAAACGCAGGGTCCTGCTGGCCGCTCATTACGACAGTCGCCCCTGGGCCGACCAGGAGGAGGACGATTCACTGAAGGTTTTGCCCGTCCTGGGCGCCAATGACGGGGCAAGCGGCGTTGCTGTTATACTGGAGATCGGCCGCCTGATCGCCGAACACGACCCCGGAGATATCGGCGTGGATCTGGTGTTTTTTGACGGCGAAGACTACGGCAAGGAACAGGACCTCGACTACTACCTCCTGGGGTCCAAGTATTTTGTGTCGGTACGCCCGGACTATCGGCCGGTGTGCGGCCTGCTGTTCGACATGGTGGCCAGCGAAGCATCGGTGTTCGCCAGGGAGGGGTATTCGCGAACCCACGCCCTGGAGCTCACCGACGATATTTTTGCGCGCGCCGAAAGGCTGGGTTACGATTTTTTCAAGCCGATCGACGCCGGCCCGATATACGACGATCACGTCCCCTTTCTGATGGCCGGGATTCAGATGATCGACATTTTCGGATTTGAATATCCGTACTGGCACACCGTCAACGATACGCCCGAAAATTGCTCCGCAGAACGTATGGGTCAGATCGGCACTCTGGCGCTGGATTTCCTATATAATTTCCCGTTTTAGCCCCAATTCGCGCTTGCGTGGGGCCGTTGATTGTGTTACATATCACCGAGTGAAGAAGTGGGCTGGGTGGCCCGCTTTTTTTGTTGCCTTG
>CAYUDF010000308.1:0-4854 GCA_964443465.1 uncultured bacterium | reverse complement strand
GCGCCAACCGCTTCCGTCATTATGCCCCGTCCCCACAGCTCTTCACCCAGCCAGAATCCAATTTCCGCGGCGATCCGGTTGACGTCTTCACCGGGTACCAGGCCGATACCACCCGAGGGGTGGCCAGCCACTTCAACCGCCCACTGAAGCGAATCCTATGACTTTACCTGTTCATCAATCCAGGCGTGGGCGTCCGTCATTGTATAGGGGTGCGGAAACCGGTCGCGCAGGTTGATCCACACGTTCCAGTTGTTGGCGTGGCGGACCAGCGACAGTTCGTCGCCCCGCTGCCAGGGCCGGATGACACATTTCTCCAGTTTCCACTCCATCTGACGACTCTAAAAGCGACTTCGCGAAAAAACCAGCTATTTTGAAACTTGCTCTACACTCCGGCGTATAAACTATATCCATAGACAGGTAACTACACACTTAGTAAGACTCAAATACAGGAGGATTCAGATGAGGATGGCAGTTAACTTATTGCTATTTATCGTTATAGCTGGGCTTGTTGTACCCGTGGGAGCCGCCGACTGGAAAGGCAAAGAGACCACCAAAGACGGGGTCCTCAACATCATGAATCCCGTAAAACCGATCGATCCACCTGTGGAGATCACCCCGTCGGAACGGTGGCGAATCGGGGGGGACGATGAGGATGAAGACGCGTTTTTTGGTGTGATCGAAACAATCGATATCGACCGCGATGGCAATGTGTATCTCCTGGACGGCCAGCTGCACCAGGTGATGATTTACAGTCCGGACGGCGAATTTATCCGGACAATCGGCCGCGAAGGCGAAGGCCCGGGGGAGTTTCGCCAGCCGGGCGACATGGTGATAATGCCCGACGGCAAGGTGGGCGTCGTCCAGCAGATGCCGGGAAAAATAGTGCTCCTCACCCCCGAGGGTGAACCGGCCGACAACTTCCCTTTCCCCGGGTCCGACGAAGGCGGCACGCAGATGTTTTTTGGATGCGCGGCGACCGACGAGCTTGTGATAGCCGGTGTGAACGAGTTCGCCCGGAAGGACGATGGATTCAGCTCCATTTTCCAGTTGATCGGCGCAAATTCGAGCGGCGAAAAGGTCGCCACCTATTATGAAATCGAACGAAAACACGACATGGCCAAGTTTGAGTTCGACGAAAAAGATATGGGGGGGCCGGCGTTGCAGTGGGACATCGGAATCGACGGACGCATATACGCCGACATTTCTTTTGACGGTTATAACGTTCATGTGTGGAACCCCGACGGCAGCAAAGACAGGGTCATTAACAAGGAATTTGAATCACGCAAACGCTCCGACAGGGAGATGGAGATCGCGAAAGATCTATTCAAGGTCATGGTCAACGGAAAGTTGGCAAAAAATATCGTCAGCAAGACGGACCGCGACATTCAGCGACTGTACACACGGTACGACGGCACGCTGTGGGTGCTTTCCAGCCGGGGAGCGCTGGACGCACCGGCCGGATCCATCGGTGTGTTTGACGTGTTCGACAAGTCTGGAAAGTTTACGCACCAGGTGACGATCAAGGGCAAAGGCACGATCGAGGAAGACGGCCTCTTTTTTGTTGGCGACCGTCTGTTTGTGGTTACCAGCCTGGTATCCGCAAGGCGTGCGATGCACGGTGGCGATGACGAAGCGGAAGAAACCGAAGAAGAACCCGAACCGATGGCCGTGGTATGTTATGACCTCGGCACCCAGTTGCACGGAATGAACCGATAGCTGATATCTGCCAGATGCAAAAACGGCCGGGGAGTGTTCCCCGGCCGTTTCCATAAACAAACTATTTAACGAGGAGCATTTTCCTCGTCTTCACCGTCTTTCCCGCTTTTAAACGGTAGAAATACACACCCGAACCCGCCTGCTGGCCGGTCTCGTCGGTGCCATCCCAGACCGTCTCCTTGAACCCGCGCGACATCGGCTCATCGACCAGAGACTTCACCAGCTTACCCTGGACGTCAAACACCGAAAGCGACACATGGACCCGATCGGGCAACACAAACGTGATACGTGTTGACGGATTAAAGGGATTGGGAAAATTCTGGTGGAGTGCGAGGGATTTTACTGCGAGTTTTGCGGTTACAGTCCGGGAGTTTACCTGTGAACCGTCCGTACCCACAACAACAAGTGTGTAATGATATTCGACCCCGGGCCTTGCGGAAGCGTCAATATACGACCGCTCATCCTGTGGAATCAGACGGCCGCCCGGAATCGTTGCCGGATCACCACCGCCGGGGACACCGCGGACGATTCTGAATCCCTCGATGGTTTCGTCGGCCTCGATCGACCACGCCAGGCGGACTCCGTCTTCGACGGCGGCCGCTTCAAAACCCGTTACGGTTATCTCCGCGTATTCGTCGAAATCGAGTATATATAGTCCGCCGCGCGCCGACGTCGTGTATACAAAACTGCCCGCGACGAAAACACCGGTGGTATGGTCGGTCGTATCGTAATAACCCGCTTCGAATGGAGAACCCGGATTTGTCACATTGATGACACGCAGCCCGCCATAACCATCAGCAATGTACAGAAAACTGCCGCTTTTAGTAAGCGCGCTGGCGGCGTACCACGTGTCCAGCTCCGTAACTTCGGTCGGCGCCGACAACGTTGAAATATCGATAACACTCAAACCGTCGAAACGTTTCGCCACGTACGCGTAGTTGCCATCGACAACAACGTCTTCCGCGACATCGGACGTCACGTAAAAACCGACTTCGGACGGCGAGGCCGGCGTGGAGATATCTAGTATCCTCAATCCCTGTCCCTGCGCCGCCACATACAGGTAGTTACCCGACACGAATACTCCCGCGTCGTTCCCGGGTGTGTCGTAAGCACCGATCTGCGACGGACTGGACAACGTCGAAACGTCAAACACACGCACCCCGGTATCGTAATCGGCGACATACGCCACCGTCCCGTCGAGGGCGATGTCCATACCATTACCCGGACTGCTGTAGTACCCCACCTGGGTTGGACTGGATGGCGTGGACACGTCTATGATTCGCAACACAGAGGAATTGCCGGAAACGTACGCGTGGTTTCCGGAAACCAGAACGTTTTCCGTATGTCCAATTCCGTACGAACCGACAATAGCCGGGGACGAAGGGACCGACAGGTCGACAACAAGCAATCCGTCGCTCTCCGCCGCGACGTATGCATAACCACCGGTCACAAATACATCTTTCAGAGTACCCCCGGTGGGAAAAACGGCCAGCTCCGCCGGGTTCGCCGGTGAGGACACGTCGATTACCGACAGGCCGCCGCTTTTGTCGGCAACGTAAACCCGGTTTCCGGAAACCTCGGCTTCCTCCGCGTATGCTTCAGTATTGTAAGATCCAAGCTGGACCGGCGTGGCAGGTGTTGAAACATCCACGACCAACAGGCCGGGTGCGCCGTCCGCTACATACGCCGTGTTACCATCGATATCAACATTCAGACAGTATCCGCCGGTGTTATAGAATCCGATTTCCGTCGGTGTGGACGGTGTGGATACGTCAACGATTCTGAAACCTGATGTAGCGTCGGCGAGATAGGCGGTACTGCCGACCAGAGTTATATCAAACAACACATTGGGTGTATCGTATGCTCCGATTTCAACCGGCGCGGAGGGAGTAGAGATGTCGAGCACCTTGAGACCGGCGCTGCCGCAAGCGACATACGCAACAGTGCCGTCCACCGCGACATAAATTGCCTCGCCGCCTACGCTGTAGTTGCCTACTTCTGTCGGGCTGGAAGGCGATGCGATATCGATGATCCGCAATCCACTCCATTGATCCGCGACGTACGCATGATTCCCGGCAAGCGCGACATTCCATGCGATGTCATTCGTGTCGTAGAATCCCGTTTCTGTCGGTGAAGTCGGATCCGATATGTTTATTATCCTCAGACCTTCATCGTAGTTGGCGACATAGGCGAAATTGTCGCGAAGCGTGATCCCGAACACCAGCCCCGGCAACAGGATTCTGCCCAGGGGCGCCGGGGCACCGGGATTAGTAAAATCAACGATCTCCAGGTTGGAACCGTTCCCGAAATAAACAGTATCCCCCCTGGCCTCCACCGTGAAGCTGTAACCGTCAGCCAGTCGACCGACGAGGCCAACGTTCAAACCGTCATTCGTACTGGCGAAAGCCGCCGGCGATAAAATCCCGGCGATACAGATGTACAGAACGGCAACAACACACAATCGTTTTACGATGGAGATGATATTCATCCGGAACCTCCCGAAAGCGGCCTGATATTGATTTTTTAGCTATGAGCAGCGCAATTCATTGCAACAGATAGACATTACTATATATATCCAGAAAAATACGAGACTTTAAAGTTTGCCGGAAGGACATCCGCGACGGCCTGTTTTAGTTGGGGAAAGCGGTTGGAATTGTTAAACTTGCCTCGTTAAACAGACTTCAACAATATCACACAGATGGACTGATGAAAAAATACGACGTAATCGTAATTGGCGCAGGAGCCGCCGGGATGATGTCCGCCGGTAGGGCCGCCGAACTGGGGGCCAAAACCCTGTTACTGGAAAAAATGCCCAAACCGGGCAGAAAAGTGAGAATCACCGGCAAGGGCCGCTGCAACCTGACCAATACCGCTCCCCTTGCAGAGTTTGTTTCTCAATTCGGAAAACAGGGCAGATTCCTGCGAACGGCTTTTTCCGGTTTTTTTTCCGCCGAGCTGGTGGCGTTTTTTTCGGAAAAGGGCTTGCGGACGGTGGAGGAACGCGGCGGCAGAGTATTCCCCGAAAACAACGATGCCCGGCAGATCGTCGAGGTGCTGCTCCGGTGGCTGAAGGAAACCGGGGTTGAAATCAAAACGGACGCCCGCGTGCTGGACCTGGACGTCTCGGAGTCAAAAATA
>CAYUDF010000307.1:0-4856 GCA_964443465.1 uncultured bacterium | reverse complement strand
GCGATTGCGGCTTTTCTGCTGACGTCGCCTTTTGTGTTGATCGACTGGGCCACCTTTGTCCAGCACTTCGGATTCGAACGCGATCACATGCAGCTGGGACATTTTGGCCTGGGGGAAGTCTCTTCGACCGGGTTTTACGCCCGGGCGCTCGCCGGAAACCTGCTGGGGTGGCCGGCCATCCTGCTCGCCGTGTACGGATTCATCGCGGGATATCGGATGGCGGCGGTGATGGTCGCCGCGTTTGTGCTCCCGTATCTGGTCGCCGTTACGTCGTGGTCGATGCACGCCGAAAGATACCTGCTGCCGGTTGTGCCTCCTTTGCTGGTTTTTGCCGCCATAGCGATCGGGCGATTGTCCGGCATGATTCCGAAACGCTGGAATCGGCCAGAAATAAAAACGGCTGTTGTCGCCGTGTTGATTGCTGTTGCCGCGTGGCCGGTCGTGGCGGGTTACCCGGCATACCTGAGGACGATTCGCTACGATTCGCGGACGTTTGCCGCGGACTGGATCGAGAAAAGCATTCCCTCCGGATCATACCTGGTAATTGAAGCGTATGGCCCCGACCTGTTTGGCCCGCAGAAAGTCTCCCAGGTGCCTTCGAGTGTGCGGAACGCGGTAATGGAACGCAAAAAAGACTCAAAACATTTCGCCGTATTGCGGATGCCGATGTTCCAGGTCGTACCGGAGCGATCGGAAGTGTTTTATGACGTGTCGTTGTACCAGAACGCTGACTATTTCGTTACGACTGGCGATGTGAAAGACCGGTACGCCGCCCGGCCCGATGTCTTTTCGCGGCAGATGGCTTTTTACGACAGCCTCGAATCTACCTGCAGTAAAATCGCCGAGGTAACACCCGGCCATGGAGGCGGGTCGACCATCACGATCTATAAAAATATCCGTCAGAACACGCCCTTCGGAATGCGCGACCGGGTGGCGCCGCCGCCACCGCTGCGGGGAAGCAACCCACCGACCGGTTCCGAGGAGTTGTTCTATTATAGTATGGGGTTGAACTACGAAGTGTTTATGCGACTGCCCGAAGCAATTGCCAGTTACGATATGGCGTTCAGGTATCCGGTTACAAGGCCGGCGGCGTTTAAAAACCTGGTTCTGCGAAAAACGCAATGCCTGCTCAACATGGGTCAGGTACCCGAAGCGCTCGAATACCTGGCTTCGATGATTCCACAGGCCCCGACACCCGCTGTACGGGAACAGTTTATCCGGCTGGACTCGGTGATCCGGCGGCGAACGGCTTCGGACGGATCGTAAGAACTATTTCTTGATCAAGGCCACGCGCTGGCCCGGACAATCAAACACCACATCAAAGTTTTTGAGGAACTGCCTGCCGATGGTTCCGCCCATCCGGCCCCCGCCGGCATCCGTGATCGAACCGGGTGTGGAAATCTCGACGTTCATCTCGTCAAACGTCTGGCCGCCGATTTCAAACACTCTTACTGTTGATTTCAGAACGGTGGCCGGACCGCAGACGGTGATTGTTTCCGATTCCGTCGTCTCCCGGTCCTCCAGAACGTTATAATTTGCCACAAATGCGGAATAAAAACCCACCGGGCCGCGGTAACCGGTATCGAGCACAAAAGATGCGTTGTGCGTACGGTTGACGCGTCCGTTTAATACCGGTGTTAAAGCGTAAACTCCCAACGGAGACCATTCACCGGTGTCGAGCTCGTACTTTTCCGGATCGTACAACAACACGCGATCATCCGATCCGTCGCGGCCGTATTCAATCTTGATCACCGAATGTTGAAAAACGGAAAAGCCGATTATCCCGACAATTTCCACATCGTAGTCCGACGCTATCCCCGACAGATCGAACGATGCGATATCGAGATTCTTTATCGTCAGTGCGCCGACGGTTAATGTTTTAGCTATGTAGATATCGACGGGCAGCTTGCACGGGTAAGAGATCTCAATTGCCGAGTCTTTCGTCAGTTTACGGACGCGAGCCGCGTAACGGGCGTCCAGAATGCAGTAAGATGAACCGCTGGAAAGCAAAAACCAGCCGGGTTCATCGCCGTTGATCGATGCCCGCACCAGGGTGACTTTTTCACCGTGCTTACCGGTAACAGTTTTTGTGGTTACTTCCTCGGGAGCCCTGGAGTCAAACCGGGACGAAACCTCGCCCCACTGAAGACAGGAAACATTTACCAGGACAGCCAGACTTATCGCCACAAAACAAATTTTTGCTATTGCAGTCATGCCGGTCGGGTTACCTCCGTGAATTGTGGGATTCGAGTGGGGGCCTCATTATAACAGATGATCGATCGCAGATAGTTCACGAAAAGAATAAGGATTGACAAAGTTTCAATCAACTGCTTTAATAAAGCGTATGATTGAATGGAGTGATTCATGTCAGATACAACCAAAGTAAAAATACTGGATACTGCGGAAAAGTTGTTTGTTCACAACGGGTTCTCAGCGATATCCCTGCGGGCCATCATCAAGGAGGCGGGTGTCAATACGGCCGCCATCCACTACCACTTCGGGTCCAAAGAAGGTCTGATCGAGGCTGTTTTCAGCCGGCGGGCGGACCAGATGAACGCCGAACGGCTGGAACTGCTGGCCGGAGTGGAGAGGGATTCAGGAGACGGGCTGCTCCCGCTGGATCCGGTTCTGCACGCTTTTTTGTTCCCGGTGATTCGGCGGCACGTAGGCGGCAGTGTGTCTTCCAGCGGGGTCCCGCAGCTCATGGCGCACGCGCTCACCGAACCCGATCCGTTTTTAAAAAAAGTGATACACGACACCTTCAATAAGGTTTTTATTCAATTCGAAAAATCGATTTCCCGGGCCCTTCCCGGGTTGAATCGCGAGGAGATCGTCTGGAGGATCCACATGATGGTGGGAACGATGGTGTTTACCGTCATCCTTCCCCGGTTGCACCAGAAGAAAAAAATGAAATTCCAGTGGTCCGACGATCCCGATATCGTTACCGACCGGCTGGTCAGATTTGTCGCCGCCGGCATGCGCGAGTCGATGTCCGAAACCGCGGGAAAGGAAAAACAGTGAAACGATTTCTGGTTTATACACTGCCGCCGATTGTGGCGGTTCTGCTGTCCGCGTGCGCGACGGCGCCCGACCACGAACCGCCGGACGTCAGCATCGAGTCACCGGAGATGTGGACGGCCGGACCGATCGACACCATCGCCACGGGTGACACCGAATGGTGGCAGGGGTTTGACGAACCGTTTTTAAACGATCTGGTGACAGAGTCACTGGAGAACAACTACGACCTGATCGCCGCCGCGGCGCGCGTTGACCAGGCGGCGGCGCTGGCGCGGATCACCCGGGCCGATCAATTGCCGCAGATATCCGCATCGGCCCAGGGGGCGAGAAGAAAACAAAACTTTCTCGGTTTTCCGATACCAGGCGCGGCCGAGGGTGAAGTGTTGTCGACACGTAATAACTCTTTTGGCGTGTCGCTGGACGCCAGCTGGGAAATCGACTTGTGGGGACGGATGTACAAGGCCACCTCCGCCGCCGTGGCGGATGTCGAGGCGAACTGGGCCGATCTCGCCGGGATGCGCCTGTCGATTGCCTCACAGACGGTGAGAGCGTGGTTCGCGCTGACCGAAGCACGGTTGCAGGTCGAACTGGCGGAAGAGACGGTAAAAAGTTTTCGCACGTCGGTCGAACACGTTCGAACGCGCTACGAGCAGGGAGTGCGGACATCGCTCGACCTGAGGCTCGCCCTGTCCAACGTGGCAGCGGCCGAAGCGCTGCTGGAATTACGCCGGCAGCAACTGGACCGCACGTCGCGCCAGCTGGAAATCCTGCTGGGCCGCTATCCGGCCGCAGCGATCGAGGCCCCGCCGGAACTGCCCGATCTCCCGGGTGAAATCCCCGGCGGACTTCCCAGCGAACTGCTGATTCGAAGGCCGGACCTGGTGGCGGCCGAACGCCGTTACGCGGCGGCAGGCGCGCGGGTTTCCTCGGCCAAACGCGCGTTTTTTCCGCGCATCACACTCACGGGCAGCGGGGGTACGCTGACCCAGCAGATCGGCGATATTGTTGACGGTAATTTCAGTGTGTGGAGTATCGCGGCCGGCCTCACACAACCTATTTTCCAGGGCGGACGGCTTCGCGCCGATCTCGCCCGGTCCAACGCGGTGAGCGATCAGGTGCTGGCCGGATATGCCAGCGCGTTGTTGCGCGCATTTGGCGAAGTCGAGATGGCAATCGTGGCCGAAGAACGACTGCAATGGCGTGTGCAGTACACCGCCGAAGCGGCGCGGCAGTCCGAAGGGGCGCGCCTGGTCGCCGAACGCCAGTACCAGGCGGGGCTTGTCGACTATATTACCGTACTGGAAACACAACGCCGTTCGCTCAATTCGCAGAGCGAGTTAATAACAGTGCGCCGCGAACGGCTGGAGGCGCGGGTCAACCTGCACATGGCATTGGGTGGCGGGTTTGACCTGAACGACGAATGGACTCAATTTCTGGTAACAAGATCTACAGACGAAAATTTTGATTCGGAGGATTCCGGTGAAAATCAGTGAGAAAAAACTGAAGGTGATTCTGCCGTTCGGTATCGTGATAATCGGCGCGCTGATCACCCTGGCTATGGTCAAATCGCGTTCGCGAGTCGAAATGCGACCACCGGTGGAGTTTGCGCCGCTGGTTCGGGTGATCGAAGTTACACCACAGGTCACCCGGCTACTTATTAAAACTCAGGGTACCGTAAAACCGCGAACCGAGGGTCAGCTGGTCGCCGAAGTCGCCGGCCCGGTGATCTGGGTTTCGCCGGGATTTGCGGCGGGCGGATTCTTTGAAAAAGGGGATGTGCTGGTGCGCGTCGATGCTCGAGACTACGAACTGGCGCTAATCACCGCGCGCGGCCAGGT
>CAYUDF010000306.1:0-4872 GCA_964443465.1 uncultured bacterium | reverse complement strand
TCGGGCGCGAGCATGTCGACGGACAACGAGTACTCCGGTCTGTCGGCATCCGGCTCCATGTAAAACGCTTTGATCGCCGTCGGGAAATGGTGGACGAAAATCGGCTTGTTGTGCGCTTCGGTCAGCACAGTCTCGTCGGTACCGCCAAAGTCGCTGCCGTGCTCGAAGGGCAGACCTTTCTCCACCAGAAACTTGGCCGCGTCGTCGTAGTGGATCCGCGGGAAAGGCCGTTTGATCTGTTCGAGCTTCGACACGTCGCGTTCCAGGATTTTCTCCAGCTCCTCGCCGCAGTTTTCGACAACCGAAGCGACAACGTATTCGAAAAACTCCTCGCACAGATCCATCAGCTCGTCCAGCTGCATGAATGCCACTTCGGGCTCCACCATCCAGAATTCGGTGAGGTGCCGGCGCGTCTTGGACTTTTCAGCCCGGAACGTCGGACCAAAACAGTACACGCGGCCGAACGCCGCGGCGGTGGCCTCGTTGTACAGCTGTCCGCTCTGGCTGAGGTACGCCTTGTCGCCAAAGTAGTCGGTCTCAAACAAGGTGCTGGTTCCCTCGCACGCGTTGGGTGTAAAAATCGGTGTGTCGAGGTTCATGAATCCGTTATTGTTGAGGAAATCCCGGATCGCCTTGACGGTAAAGTGCCGCACCCGCAAAATCACGTGCTGCTTGCGGCTGCGAAACCACAGGTGACGGTGGTCGAGCAGAAACGGCGCGTTGTGCTCCTTGGGCGTGATGGGGTATGCATCCGCTGCCTGTAGCTGCCGAATGGCCGTCAGGTTGAGTTCGTATCCCCCGGGCGCCCTTTTGTCCTCCCGCACGGTACCGGCAACTTCTATACTGGACTCCTGCGTCAGAGCGGAGAGGACCTCAAACTCCTGTTCGCTGACATCCTGTGCCCCGGCGACACACTGCAGGAAACCGGTGCCGTCGCGGAAAATCAAAAACCGTATCTTGCCGCTCGAGCGCGAATTAAACACCCAGCCCCGCAGGTGTACCGTCTCCCCGACGTGTTTCGCCAGTTCATTTATATATGTGTATTCGAGATCGCTCATGGGGGCCTCCAGGGCTTTGTATTGGATTTCATGCCGCAGGGCTTTCGACAGGCGGCATGGGGTTACTTATAGTCTTTTCAGGCAGTTGAAACAAGCCCCCAGATAAAAAAAACGGGTTTTTCATCCCGGCAACCCGGCACGATTCTTGCCCAAGTCGCTTTGAGTAAACGAGTTATATTCGTAAATCATCATGATTCAAGCGCTTGTTAACGCTTCAAACCGTGGGGTGATTTCACTGTGAAGAGTTTCGCCGGGCGGGCCTTTGCATTCTGCACGTTCCTGACGATCCTTGTTGTATCCGATTGGGCCGAGGCGTCAAAACCGAGGCTGGGGGACAACTTTTCCCACTACAACACGATCCAGGTCCAATGGGGAGCCTCCAGATTGCCCCTGGCGGCACAACTGACTTATAATGCAGCTATTTACGAGATCGGCGAGGGCGATTTTGACCGCGCCGCGAGTTATCTGGAAAAGGCGATCCTGCTGGATCCAGGATTTCCGGACGCATATTTCACACTGTCCAAAATCAAGTTTCGCCAGTACGACCCGGACGCGTTGTTTTATTCGGTTCAAGGTGTACGCGCCGTTCTGGGACGGTTTTCCACACAGAGCTTGCTTGCCGTCAACAGCCTGTTGATCGCCGCTCTGCTCCTGTTGATGCTGGCTACCATCACGTCAATTTCATTTGCCGTCCGCTATCTGCCGTTTCTCGCCCACAAAGTGGCCGAGTTTCTCAGCAACCGGTTTAACGCCGCCCTGCCCAGGGCGACGGCTTTCCTGCTGATCCTGATGCCGTTCGCGCTGCTGCCCGGATTCGTGGCCGGCGTATGCCTGTTGATAGCGATGACGTGGTACTTCATGCACCGCCGTGAAAAATTCATAGTAATGGCGATGATCGCGCCGTTTGTGTTGCTGGGTTTGTTTTCTCCAAAAATCAAACAGTTTAACCCGCTCGCCGACCCCGCGTCGTTTACACACCTCGCCTCCAAGGCGATGTATTACGCGGGCGACACGTCGTTGATCAAAGCGATTGAAAAGACGCAGGCGCCCGATCTCCAGGCGGAGAAAAACAACGTTCTGGGTTTGCTGTACTACCGGCAGGAAAACTACGACATCGCCGCGTCCCATTTTTTAAACGCGATCGAAAAACGCCCCGACCAGATCATGGGGTATATCAACCTCGGAAACGTCTATTACGCTCAGGGTATGTATGAAAAAGCTCTGGAGGGTTATCGCAAGGCGGCCCAGATCGACGACACCGATCCCGTCGGTCAGTACAATCTGGCCCAGGCGTATATCAAAACCCTGTTAATGGCCGAATCGTCAAAAGCGCTGAAAAAAGCAGCGGCTGGCGGAATCGAAGACGTAAAGCGGGCGAATGCGGCCATGGTACAACCACTTGTCCAGGTGTACCCCAAAACTTTTTCGAACGCTGAGCTGTGGCAGATCGCCAGGGTCGAGGGCTTGACCCACGACAAGGACTTTCTCAGCGAGATGCTGCAACCCCTCATCCGGACTTCGGTCAAGGCAAGTGCGTGGTTCTTTCTTGGTACTTTGCTGATGGCGTTTATTCTCACCGGGGCATTCAGGAAAAGAAGCCTTACCTTTCAATGTTCCAACTGCGGCGAGCTGACGTGTGACGACTGCTGCACCGACATGGCCGGCACTTATCTGTGTAAATCCTGCGCGGGCGTGGTCGACGGGGTTTCGTCCGACAAGGTGATCGAGGCACTGCTGCGCCAGCGCCGGCACGGCGTCCTGGTAAGGCGGCGCAAAGGGATTCGTATGCTCACCTTGTGGTTGCCAGGTATGCGCGACATCTATTATGGACGTATCACCCGTGGTGTTGTACTCACCCTGATCTTTTCGTTTTCCGTGGTCCAGTTGTGGTCCCGCGGCTACCTGGTGAAGGACTGGAACTCCCTGGTAATTCCGGAGGGATTGTGGAGGTGGGTACTTCCGCTGGCCGGAATCGCGATAACGTACGTTCTGTCGGTGTTTTCCAAACGGTACCTGGAAGTGCGTAACTACAAGTCGCCGTCGCTCCGCTCGACCAAAAAAGACAACTTGAAAGAAGATACGGCTTTTTCGAAAAGCGTGTCCGCATAAAGGGGATCCCTCATGGCGCTAGAAGGCAACTTATCTGCATTTGGCCTTTCCGAAATCCTGCAGCTCATCGCTGTTCAGCAGAAGACCGGCATGTTGACGGTATCCAGCCAGGACAGCAACGCGGTGATGTTTTTCCGCGACGGCCAGATCGTATCGACGCGCGACCGGCGCCGCAAGGCAAAGGATCCGTTCAAGGAATATCTCGCACGTTACGGCGTATTGTCGCGTGAAGAACTGATCAAGATCACGCAGATCAGTTCGCAGTCCAAGCTGGATCTCCTGGATATCCTCGGCTCTGAAGGATTCATGACGGAGAAGGAACTACGCGGTCACTACCTCAAACAGATTCAGGAAACGCTGCACGACGTACTCACCTGGGATCAGTGCTCGTACAAGTTTATTTCCAACGAAGACGTTGTTAACAGCATTCGAACCATCGACGAGTTCAGTATCGAAGGCATGCTGATGGAAAGCATGCGGCGAATCGACGAATTCCCCCATATGCTGGAGATGTTTCCCAACGACCAGATCCTCGTCACGCGCGTTGACAAAGACGGCGAAGACGAAGACAAAATATCTACAAACGAAAAAACGATTCTCGGCCTTCTCGACGAAATCATGTCTCTGCGCGCGCTGATCTCGCGCGCTAAAATGCCGCTCTTCGAAGTGTACGAAGCGCTGAAGCTCCTGCAGGACAAGGACCTGATAAAAACGAAGGATGACCACGTTCCCTCGGACGTGGACAGTGACCCGGCCGCCGTCGCCGCCAGAAAGCTGTTGAAATCACGCAGAAATCCTCTGTCGTTTGTCGCGGTAATGTTGTTTTTCGGCGCGACGCTGTTTCTCGGCGTCCACGGTTTTGTGGAAAACTTCGACGCGCACCGGGCAGCCCTCATCGAATCGATCGAATCGAATTCAATCGCGAGAAACCAGGTCGATGAAAACCTCAAATGGCTCATCGAGGGCTACCGTGCCCAGTACGGCGTCTACCCGCCGTCTCTGGAGGCGTTGGAAGAAGTCGGACTTGCGTCACCGCGGTTGATGCAGATGGCGGACCTGTTCTCGTTCCGTTACCAGTTGACGCCCGGCCGACCCACGTATACGCTCCTCTAGTCAATAATCCAGTCCCGTACCAGCCATCGACCGGCAGGCGCTGCCGGTCATTTACCGGCGTATATACGTGAAACGAATTCTCCTCAGAGTTGGCGACTACCTGTTTGTGATGCGGCCGTTGATACTGATACCCGCGTGGAGCTTTTACCTGCTTGGCGCGGAGACCGGCCGGCGACAGGGGGCCGTGTCCGACACGTCACGATTTCTGGGCGCGCCGCCGGAGTTTTACTACGGCTTCGGTTGCCTCACCGCGATACTCATCGCCGCCTACCTCATCAACCAGGTATTCGACCTGGAATCCGACCGTCGCAACCAGAAGGGCTTTTACCTCACACAGGGCATCTTTACCATTCGTACCGTCTTGATGATGGCGTTTTTCGCCTTTCTGATTGCGTCGTGGTCTTACCGATTTGTGGACAGCGCTCAGCGCCTGCCGCTTGTACTCGCACTGGTATTGTCGATGTTTTATTCGATGCCGCCCTTGCGCCTCGTTGCGCGGCCGTTCGTCGACCTGCTGGCAAACGCCGTGGGATACGGGGGGGTTGCATTCGTGGCGGGATACGGCGCCTACAACGATTCGTTATCAACTGCG
>CAYUDF010000305.1:0-4880 GCA_964443465.1 uncultured bacterium | reverse complement strand
CCGCGACAGGCAGCACTAAGAGGTGCGAGGTGTGCGGATACGCGGGGCGAGAGGGTCGATCTGCGAGCCGATCAAGACGAGGCGATCCGTCATGGCTGGTACTGCGACGTTTGAGGGGGCCGCAGGGGAGCCGTGCCCGGCTCGCGCCGCGTATCCGCGCGCCCAAAAGCAAGGACACCGCGACGGGCCTATAATTCTTATGCGGAAGTCCGAAGGACGTGGACACTGTGCGATACCGAGGTCCGGGGGCCGGATCGTGTTAGAAAGAGAGGGGGGAAAGGCGTGATTAGGGTTGGTGTGGAGACGGGTATCCGGTACAATTCTGGTAATCTGTAGTCACCCCGCCAAATATGTAACCTGTATAGATACAGCACGTTAGGAGATTCTATGGGGTCAGCCAGCACCACTTCAGCGCCGGGCCCGCCCGGGAAAAAACAGCCCAAGTTCCCCAAGACCTTCTGGGTTGCCAACACAATAGAGATTTTTGAGCGGATGGCGTGGTATGGCTTCTTCGCCGTATCGTCGCTCTACATTACCAATCCGCGGTCAGAGGGCGCACTCGGATTTACATCCCAGCAGCGCGGCACCCTGCAGGGGGCGGTGACCTTTATCCTGTACCTGTTACCCGTGGTGTCGGGGGCGCTGGCCGATAGATACGGCTACAAAAAAATGTTCGCTATCGCATTTGCCATTATGACCCCCGCCTATTTTCTGCTCGGACAGGTCCATTCATACGGCGGATTTTTTGCCGTATTTCTGCTGGTAGCGCTGGGCGCGGCCATTTTTAAACCCGTTGTTGTCGGTACTGTGGCGCGGACCACCAACGAGAAAACGGGTACCATGGGATTCGGCATATTTTACATGATGGTCAATATCGGCGGGTTCGTGGGACCGATCGTTGCCGGTATCGTTCGCGGCTGGTCGTGGAGTTACGTGTTTATCGCCTCGTCGGTATGGATCGCGTGCAACTTCATCTGGTTGTTCCTGTTTTACGACGAACCCACCAAGGAAGCCCAGTCCGAAAAACCGCGTAAGCTGCGCCAGGTGTTAAACGACATGGTGGATGTGTTGGGCACCGGGCGTCTGTTTCTCACCGTGCTGGTTTGTTTTACATTCATGGTGGTGGCTACCAATGAATGGTTGACGTGGAATACTTCGCTGATTGT
Organism: uncultured bacterium; assembly: GCA_964443465.1. GTDB lineage: Bacteria > Krumholzibacteriota > Krumholzibacteriia > WVZY01 > JAKEHA01 > CAYUDF01. The sequence continues at coordinate 3,714 of CAYUDF010000305.1, read as the reverse complement.
GATCGGGGTGTGGCTGGGGGTGAACATCGCGTACGACCTCCTGCTGCGAAACAGCAGTATTCACCACGGTTCGTGGCTTACCACTCCGATGCGTATCGGTAACTGGCGGTTCGTATTGTTCCTGGTTATCCTGTCCGGCTTCTGGACGTCGTTTAACCAGATCTTTTTTACGATGCCGGAGTACATCCGCGATTTTACAGATACAACAGACCTGCTGCGGTCGCTGCAGGGAATGACCGCCACGATCGGCTGGAGTGGAGCCGCGGAGAGGTTACAGGGTCTGATCAACAGCGGATACCAGGTCAACCCCGAATACATCGTTAACGTCGACGCCGGCGCCATCGTGTTGTTCCAGGTGCTGGTTTCCTGGACGATGAGCCGCTTCCCGGCGTTTACCACGATGGTCGTTGGTACAATCATTGCCGGTATCGGCCTGGTGCTGGGTGGCTGGGCGACGGCCGGCTGGATCGCCGTCGGCGCCATTGTGGTGTTTGCCTTCGGCGAAATGGCCGCGAGCCCCAAGAGCCAGGAATACATCGGGCGCGTCGCGCCGCCAGACAAAGTTGCGCTGTTCATGGGGTACTACTTTGTCGCCGTCGCGCTGGGTAACCTGTTCGGTGGATTGCTTTCCGGTATCGGTTACCAGAAACTGGCACTCGACATGGGCCGGCCCGACATCATGTGGTGGATGTTCGGTTGTATCGGTTTTGCCACGGCGGTCGGACTGATGTTGTACAACAAGTTCGTTGTGCCGGGTTGGAAGAAACAAGTAGCTGAACAGAATAGTTAATAATCTTTTCAAAGGATCGTCATGCCTCACCGAGAAGTCATCGAACGCACCCGCAACGAGGTGCTCAAAGAGGGCGTCATTCTGTGTATACGCATGGGGGCCGATGACCCTGTGCTGGACGCGTGCCGCGCCGCGCTGGACGGCGGGCTGCGCGTGCTGGAAATAACCCTGACCACTCCCGGAGCGCTGAAAATTATCTCTGAACTGGCGATGGACGAACGGGCGATTGTCGGCGGGGGAACCGTGCTCACCCCGGACGACGCCAGGGCCGTTTCGATTGCCGGTGGCCGGTTTGCCCTGTCGCCTGCGTTTCACCCGCAGGTGGTGGACGAAGCGCATTTGCACGGACTTCTTTCCATTCCCGGTACAGCCACGCCGTCGGAGATGCTGGCGGCGTACCGCCACGGGGCGATGGCGATCAAGGTGTTCCCGTCGGGACAGCTCGGTGGACCGGCGTATTTGAAAGCCGTGCGCGGCCCGTTTCCCGATATACCGCTGGTGCCCACCAGTGGACCCAATTCCGAGAACATCGCCGAATACTTTGAGGCCGGTGCCGTGGCGGTGGGTGTCGGGGCGGAAGTTTTTCCGCCCGGGTATACGCTCGACGGCGTTGAAAAGGCGGCCCGCCGCGTCAAAGAAGCGGTTGACCGCGCGCGTGGATAGCTGGTGACCCAGTTTCTTCAAACAATATTCCCGCTGTTTCTCGGGCTGGTTGTGTTGCTCGCCGTTCTTCGCTGGATCATGTCGCGGATCCGAAACCGGCTGGCGGAAGCAGTGCGGTTGAAATTTGCCGGCCGTACGATCGTGCGGCAATCCGTCGGTGCCAACTTCTTTGGCCGCCTCTCGCGCGGTGTGGTTCAGATCCGCGGTAACGGAGCGCTTGTACTCACCCAGAAAGAAGTGTACTTTCTTCAGGCCGCGCCACGGCGTGAGATCACGATCCCCCTGGAAATCATCTCGGCGGTGACCACACCGAGAAGCCACCTGGGCAAATCGGTTGTCTCGCGACTTTTGCGGGTGGATTTTCGTGAGGATGGGAAAGCGGACGCCATCGCGTGGGCGGTTCGCGACGTGGATACGTGGAAAGCGGACATCGAACGATACAGCCCCAATGCTGGAAAGTAAAAAACATGGATAAAGCGAAAAGTCGACGACCGTTGTTGTTACTGGCCGTTATCGCGCTGCTGGCCGGATTGTGGGGAGGATTACTTCGCATGGGGTGGCAGTTGCCGCACCTGCGGTCCACCCTGATCATGGCGCACGGGCCGCTGATGGTGTGCGGGTTTCTGGGGACCCTGATCGGACTGGAACGGGCCGTCGCGCTGGGAAAGATCTGGGCGTACGCCACACCGGTGTTGTGTGGTGTCGGGGGTGTTCTGGCAATCGCCGGCGTTGGTGGTGTGTTACCGTTGTGGCTGTTTCTCGCGGGCAGTCTTGTTCTGCTGGTGATGTTTATCGAGTTTGTGGCCCGGCAGAAGGCGTTGTCGATGTACATCATGTTGCTGGGCGCGGTTCTGTGGGCCGTCGGAAACGGATTGTGGCTCGCCGGCCGTCCCCTGTTTGACGTGACGTTGTGGTGGGTGGGTTTTATTGCCCTGACGATTCTGGGTGAACGGTGGGGATTCAGCAGGATGATGTCGCCGCCCCGGGGGTCGAAATGGCTGTTCGGCCTATCGGTTGTGATCAGTATGGTCGGACTCGTTATCGCGATGTTTCACAGGCAGATCGGCACGGTAGTGATGGGGGCCGGTTTGTTGTTCATGTCGGACTGGTTTCTGATGTACGACATCTCCCGCCGGACGCTGGCGCAACGCGGTCTTTCCCGTTACGTGGCGATATCTATCCAGACGGGCGCGCTGTGGCTGGGAATCGGTGGATTGTTGATGGTTTTTCACGGAGAGTATCCCGCCGGTTTACAGTACGACGCCATTCTTCACACGGTGTTTCTGGGTTTTGCGTTCAGCATGATTTTCGGGCACGCACCGCTGATTTTTCCCGCGGTCCTCAAGCTGCCCATCGAGTTCAACCGCTTTTCCTACGTGCCGCTGATCCTGCTGCACGCCTCACTGGTCGCGCGTGTGGCGGGTGACCTGATCGCGCTGGCCGATGTGCGGGCGTGGGGGGGCATGATGAACGCCGTGGCGATTATACTGTTTTTCGGGGGAGTTATTGCCAGCGTGATTCGGGCGAAATCACAACGGGTTTCCTAAATCGTGGGGTTCGATGTGCACGACAACGTCCCGGATTTCCGGCAGGGCCTGGTGCAGTCGATCCTGTACCTGGTGGGCGATGTCGTGACCCTGCCGTACCGTGATATCACCGTCGACAACCACGTGAATATCCAGCAGTAATCCCAATCCGCTCTTTCGCACCCTGCATTTTTCCACGTCGACCACGGCTTCGGTCTCCTTGGCAATCCGCCGCACGGCGTCCTGCGTCTCCTGTGGAGGAGCGGCATCCATGACGTCGTTCAGCGCGGTAAACACGAGGCGTGTGCCGTTGACGGCGATGACCAGACAGGCAGCCAGTGCGGCCCACTCGTCGGCGACCTCGTATCCTTCGCCGCCAACCAGGGCCACCGAAATTCCGATGAAGGCGGCCAGGGAAGTGATCGCGTCGGAACGGTGGTGCCACGCGTCGCTTTTGAGCGCTCCGCTGTGGATCTCATCGCCGATGCGGTGGATTTTGCGGTACATGATTTCCTTGATGACAATCACGGCCACCAGTACCAGCAGTGTGTAAGGAGCGGGGGCTTCCTGGGGCGAGCTGATTCCCCGGATACTGTGGAAGGCAATTACGGCGGCGGCGCCCAGGACGGTCAGCGACACTACCAGTGCGGCGATTGATTCTGCCTTGCCGTGCCCGTAAGGATGGTCGCTGTCGGGGGGACGCGCGGAAATACGCAGGCCGATCCACACAATCAT
>CAYUDF010000304.1:0-4884 GCA_964443465.1 uncultured bacterium | reverse complement strand
CTCGAGGGTTTCGCCGTTTTCGATCGGTTCCGGCACATCTTTGAAATCATCCACGGTGGATATCTCGATGTCCAGGCCTTCGAGGATCCGCTTGATCTCTCCGACCTTGTCCCTGTTGTGTGTCGCCAGTAGTAATTTCAAAACCAACTCGATCCGGTAAACGTTATATTCCGAGAGCTTGTTTCTGCGCGACAAACAGTTCGTCGCACCCCTTGCGGGCCAGGTCCAGCATCTGCTGGAGTTGTTCGGGCGTAAACGGAAACTTTTCGGCCGTACCCTGAACTTCTATATACGCACCGCTTTCCGCCATGACCACGTTGAGGTCAACCTGTGCGGTTGAATCCTCTTCGTAACAAAGATCGAGCATGGGCGATCCGTCGACGATTCCGACACTGATGGCGGATACCAGGAAGTTTAACGGGTTCTCGGACAACTCGAGGGTCTGAATAGCGTCATACATCGCGATACACGCGCCGGTGATCGACGCGGTCCGTGTCCCGCCATCGGCTTCGATAACGTCGCAATCGATCATCGCAGTGATTTCACCCAGCATGTCGAGTTGTACCGCGGCCCGGAAACTGCGGCCGATCAGACGCTGGATTTCGTAGGTACGACCCTTCCGGCCGCGGGCCGCTTCCCGCTGGATCCGCTGCTGCGAACTGCGGGGGAGCATGCCGTACTCGGCGGTGATCCATCCGGATCCCTGGCCGTACAGAAACCGGGGCACGCCCGAATCCAGTGTAACGGAACACAGCACGCGCGTTCCGCCCATTTCGATCATCGCGGACCCCTCGGCGTGGCGAAGGTAACCGCGTTCAATTTTCACTGGTCGTAATTCGTCGTTTTTCCTGTTGTCTTTTCTCATAAGAAAGTTCGAAACCTTTCGTATTTGCGTTAACCGCTGACCAGTTCGATATCCGGAATTTCCCGGCCCAGAAACCGCCGCGCAACCGGTTCAAACGCCGGAGACGTATCGCTGAGAATCACCGAAAAATGGCCGTTTCCGTTGCTTGCCACAATCGCTTCTTTGTGAATGATCCGTTTCATCTCACGCGCCGTCTCGACGGCCGAATCTACCAGTGTCACCGACGGGCCCATGACCCGGGCAATCACCGGCTTGAGAAGCGGATAATGGGTACAACCCAGCACCAGCGCCTCCACACCACGATCCTTGAAATCCTGCAGGTATTCTCTCGCCACCAGTTCCGTGACGTGGTGGTCCACCCACCCCTCTTCCGCCAGCGGCACAAACAACGGACAGGGCGCCGCCAGCACGTCGGCTTCACGGCACAGGTTCAGGATGCCCGCCTGGTACGCCCCCGAACGGACGGTAGCGGGTGTTCCAATGACACCGATCCGGCCGCTGCCGCTGGCTTCGACCGCGGCGCGCACGCCGGGTTCGATCACACCAACGATGGGAACGTCGAATTCGCGCTGGAGCATCTGCAGCGCCTCGGCGGACGCCGTGTTGCAGGCCACCACCACGCTCTTCACACCACGATCGAGCAGGAGCCGGACGTTTTCGCGGGAAAACCGGCGCACGGTATCACCGCTTTTAGTACCGTAGGGCACGCGGGCGGTATCGCCGAAATAAACAAAGGACTCGCCGGGAAGGTGGGCGAGCAACTCCTTCAACACGGTCAAACCGCCAATACCCGAATCAAAAACGCCGATTGGAGATTCACCCAACTGCGATCATCTCCAGTCGCGCACCAGAAAGGGGCGATAAGCGTTGAGGTGACCGGCGATCGTGCCCACCTGCGATCCCTCTACCAGGATCTGAACGGCGGTTACTTCCGGAAAGTTCTCGGAAACTGTTTTAAGAATGGCCGAAACCGTATAATATTCCGCGGCGGCACCGCCCGGATGACCGGCAACAAACTCGCTGCTCAGATCGAGAAAAAGAACGGCGTCTTCCGAGTCGTAAAACACGTTGAGCAGTTTTGTACCGTCGGGCAGCGTATTCACCGCTTCGTGTTCGGGTCCGGCGATCAGCGCGCGAAGCACCTGTTCGGCCTGTTCCAAAAATCCCCGGCCGATCGCCACGTGGCGCGTTTCCGCTATCAGTGCGGCTTCATCGATATCGGCAAAATACAGTGTGACGGTTCGGCTTCCTTCGGGTACTGGCGTGACCACGCCGGGGCGAACCGGCTCGGGCTTTTCCGTCCGGTCCATGAAGAACCAGTAATACAGAAACCCGCCGGCGATCACCGCGATCGCGGCAATAATAAACAGGTGCTTCCCTCCCAGCGTTCCGCCGGAGGCGTAGGTACCATCGTCGTCGTGCAGGTCTTTGTCACTCATTGGAATTCCGGTTTCGGGAGCCCCGACGATCCGCCGCGGGCCTAGCGATAGCGCCGCCTCATTTCCCTGATTGCTTCCACCATACCGTCGGCAACGTCCCGGTGAAAATCCGGGTTGGACAGGAGTCTCTCTTCGACCGGGTTGGAGAGAAACGCTGTTTCCACAAGCACCGCCGGCATTCGGGCGCCCTGCAGAACCACAAAGTTGGCCTGTTTCACTCCACGGTTTCGAATCGAAAGGTGCTCGCTCATGGATTTTTGTATCAATTCAGCAAACGTGCTGCTCTCATTGATGAATTCGTTCTGGACCAGATCCCAGATGATAAAATCGACATCGCCGTCCGGGGTTTTGGTACCGGTGGCGGATCCGGTGTTCTCGTACCGGGCCAGGGCGCGTTCCGATTCGCTGCGGGCCGGCGACAGGAAGTACGCCTCAAATCCACCCGTTCTTTCGCTGAACCAGCTGTTGCAGTGGATACTGATAAACACGTCTCCACCCGCTTCATTGGCGATCTCGGTCCGCTGTGTCAGCGACAGCAACCGGTCGTCTTCGCGGGTCAGGATAACTTCCAGCCCCAGTTCGCCTTTGATCCGTTCCGCGATTATCCGGGCGAGCAAAAGATTGACGTCTTTTTCGAGCAGTCCCCCGCTACCGGTTTTGCCGTGATCCTTGCCGCCGTGTCCCGCGTCGATCACAACCGTTTTGATTTCGATCGACCGTCGCTCGGCCGTGCTTTCGTCAACGATCTCGACAATTCGGCTGCCTTCGAATTCGGCGTCCGGAATCTCCGGAAGTTCTCCCTTTTCGATAATGAGAACGATACGGTCCGGTTCTTCTTCCCTGTCGATCCGCACGCGAGCGACGTGTCGCTGGACAGCAAAATATATGAACGCGTCGCGGTCGGTCTGTTCCGACCGGACCCCATCGATCAATCCGTGGGATTCCCGCCGTGCGATGAGCCGCGTGTCGACCCGGCCGCCATACACCTTGAGACGGACCAGACCCGGTGTGCTCGCATCCATGTGGTAAAGCAACGGCTCCGTCATAGTGATTGTCGCCGTCGTGCGGTTGGCCGCGGATGTAAAATCGATTCTTTCGACGTTAAAACCGAATCCCGCCACGGCCAGTGTCCGACGGTCCGAATCCCACTGAAACGTCCACGGCGTATAATGAGAAGCCACCTCCAGTATAAACTCGAGGGGCACCATCACGAAGCCGGTGTTGTATTTTACCGGTTTCCGCAGCAGGACGGGTTCACCGTCGATGACAACCACGCGTGTGTCCACGGTCAGGATAAAACGCGTCCGACCGACACCAAGGACAACCTTGCGGCTGGTCGCGTTCCAGAACTGTGTGGCCCGGAACAGCCGCGCGACATCGTTGGCGCGCATATACATCGCGTCACTATCGGTATCGAGTGACCATACCTGAACCGTCTCCGGCCCGCGGTCGTCATCGTACGTGATATTGATGGTTTGCTGGGCGGATACCCCGTGGGGCAAAACCACGAGGATCCCAAGAGTCATAATCAGAAATAAAATGGCGGAATATCTGTTCAGCATGATTATAAATTTGTACCGTTGCTATGGTGTGATTCCGGCTCGTATCGCACGACCATATCAGAATCACTACACGTTGACGACCATGATTCGACGGTTACCGGCGGCTCTGTTTCATCGCGCGGTCGATGTCCCGTTTAGCCTGGCGTTCGGCGAGCGCATGACGTTTGTCATAATTTTTTTTGCCCTTCGCCAGCCCCAGTTCCACCTTGGCGATGCCGCGAGCATTGAAATAAAGTTTCAGGGCGACCAGCGTAAGTCCTTTCTCCTGCACCTTTCCCACCAACCGCTTGATCTCCCGTTTGTTCATCAGCAGTTTTCTGTCCCTGCGAGGATCCAGGCTTTCAGAGGTATGCGAGTAAGGGCTGATATGAAGCCCCCGCAGAATCACCTCGCCCTTTTCCAGCATTGCATAGGAATCGCGCAGATTCGCGCGCCCCTCCCGCAAAGACTTGACTTCGGTGCCGAGCAGCACAATTCCCGCCTCCATCGTCTCCATGATGTGGAAATCGTGCCGTGCCTTCTTATTGTTCGTGATCGCTTTCATCGGGAATCAAGAATATGACGCTCCGGAGGGGTTGTTGCAAGCAACAAATACCAAAGGATTTACGATATAAAGTAATATATACTATATGATGTATTTTCTGCCGGTAAAATAATGTAATACGTTGATATGTAACAGAATACAAAGCCTGTAACGCCGAAAATCCGCCTCCCGTCCTCTCCCGCCTCACAGGACGAACTGAGGCCCGTAACAGCTTGCTATATTACAAGATACAACTTCATTGCCGCCCGAATCCGACCAAATTATCGGGTTGACTTACGGCCTGTTTTTCACTAATGTCACCTCTGGAAGTCCGCTTGAGTCTTTTGCTTTGGTTTTGGCTTTGGCTTTGGCTGGCTTCTTTACTGCCAAGCCTACTGTTTCTTTTTTCAGTGGGCCGAAGTGGTGGAATTGGTAGACGCGCTGCGTTCAGGGCGCAGTGAGGTTAATCCTCGTGGGGGTTCGAGTCCCCCCTTC
>CAYUDF010000303.1:0-4886 GCA_964443465.1 uncultured bacterium | reverse complement strand
AATCAAGAGACGCAATCAGTTGTTCTGACACTATTTTGTCACTCTGGACTAGCTATCGGAACCGGCTGCAAGAAGCTCGAGCATCCGCTTTGTTATTGAGTCTAGTGGATGAATTATTTTCTTACCCAGCAATTAGCACTCGCATTGCGTCGGACGCTCTCAATGTGACGCCCAGGTCGGCTCAGCTGAACATAAACAAACTCATTGACGCGGGCATTCTGGAAGAAGCAACCGGACAAAAACGAAATCGCGTATACATCGCGAAGGAAATTATATCGGCCATTGAAACAGGGTAGCAGTAGTGCTTTGGCAGGCCGATCCGAATGAGGTGAACCATGGTAGACAGAAGAGGCGAAAAGATAGGCTGGATTGGTGGATGGCTTGGCGGATTTATCTGGGTGGTGATTCTCTCGATTGTGTTCCTCGTCCAATCGAAGCTAATCCTGGGTAGTATCGGCCTGCTCCTGGCCGGTGTCGCGGTTGTCACGATACTGGCCAGCGCGCCCTGGAAACATCCCGACACATTCTATTGGAAGTTGATGACTCCGGTGTACGTCCTGTTCGTCGCTTCGGTCGCGTGGGCGGTCTGGACGGCCGGCGGCCTGAAACCGCTTGGCCTCAACCCGTGGAACGGATTTTTGATTCTGCCGATAATGATCCCGTTCTGGACGACGGGGCGAAGGCGATGGGTTGATGGAGATCCCCGGGAACACGCGAAGAAATAAAAACCGCCTATCTTGCCCAGGTCTTTGACGGCGTAAATGACGAAGCTCCTCACCCCGTCATTGGTATTGAAGCCGGCGACGACGATTTTGATTCGATACGGAAATATTGTGTAAACATCGCGAACGGCGTGCCGGGGGTAGATGAGATCGTTGATTTCGTGCGCCTGGGAGACGACGCGGTTTCTGAATATATGAAAAATCAAACGGAACCGTTTTATAGAAAATTGTAAAAATAATATATAGCCCCCGGGATCTGGGTGCAGGAAGACATAAAACATGAAAAAGAAACCTGATTTGGAAGCGGCCCGGCTGCGTTATGCAGGGGTTGCAACTTTGTTGAGAAGGCCCCTGGTAAACGACCCGTCGGGTCTTGACATCGCCCTGATCGGCGTCCCCTTTGATGGCGCGACCGAAAACCGGCCGGGTGCGCGACACGGTCCCCGGGAAATTCGCAACATGTCGAGTTTTATCCGTTCCATACATCATGTGACGCGCGTGAACCCATACAAACTTTGTAACGTCGCAGATTTGGGCGATGTACATTTGACGAACCCTTTTGAACTGCAACCGTGCTTTGCCGACATTACGGAATTTTACCGCAGGATTTATGCAACCGGTGCGGTGCCGCTGAGTGTTGGCGGCGACCACTCTATCAGCCTTCCGATATTACGCGCGATTGCGGCTGACCGACCCGTGGGTATGGTGCATATAGATGCTCATACCGATATGTGCGATCATGAAATGGGGAATAAGTTTACACACGGCACGCCGTTTCGGCGAGCAGTGGAAGAAGGTCTGCTTGACCCGGAGAGGACGATTCAGATCGGCATTCGAGGGGCACAGGACTCAGAGGAAAGCTGGCGGGGGTCCGAGGATGCGGGGATCCGTGTCATGTACATGGAAGAATTCAGCGCCCTGGGGATTGAGGCCACTCTTAATGAAGCAAAACGTGTGACAGGTCACGGACCGACTTATGTCTCCTTTGATATCGATGCGCTTGACCCGGCCTTTGCCGCGGGCACTGGAACACCGGAAATCGGCGGTTTGACGCCCGTCCAGGCGCAGGCACTCGTGCGGGGGCTCGCCGGTTTTGATTTGATTGGCGGGGATCTGGTTGAAGTATCGCCGCCTTTTGACCCCACCGGGAATACCGCCCTTGTCGGCGCCACCATGCTGTATGAGATGGTCTGTGTTCTGGCGGACGCGGTCGCCGGGAAAAAAAGCTCGAAATAGATCACCTGAGCCGCTGAAAAAAAGATTTTATTCCCGATTTTCTGGCTCGAAGACCTCCTCAAGCGTCAGACCCAGACTTCGCGCTATTGCAAACGCCAACGAAAGCGACGGGACGTATCGCTCCTGTTCCAGCATGATAATGGTCTGGCGCGTGCAGTCGCTGGTGCTGGCGAGTTCGGACTGGGTGAAACCCCGTTCCTCGCGCAGACGGCGTAAGTGGTTACGAATTTGTGCTTTAGCCATCGGCTGCTCCGCTAAAATCAACCACCAGTGTAGCCACGGCATGGGCCAGCGAGACCACGGCCATGGTTCCATAGGCAAGCAGGTACATCCAGCCGGTCGGCACTGTGCCACTGTCGAGGTGAGTCTCGTAGAGGATGATGGAGGTGAGGTAAACCACGATGGCCACCACAATGAGGGTCGCCACGGAAGCCCGGCGGGCAACGGCCTCGTCGCGTTCATCCAGTTCGCGCAGTTGCCGTCCTCGTTTGGATCTCCAGCCCAGCCAAGCGTTTAGCAGGAAACCGGGCAGGATGATGGCTGCCGCCAGAAACCGCCAGATCGACTGATCGGGAGCGGTAAACCGGCTGGCGCCTGGTCCGAGAACAACGGCGATGAGGCCGCCAAGAATCAGGGTCCAGATAATCGACGCTATGATTGCGTTTTTTCGGGCGTATGACACGATGACCTCCTTATTGATAGCATGTAAGAAATAATATACATTTCGACCCGGGGATTGTCAAGTAATTCTTACATCGATGTATTGGGAATGTAGCCAGCTGTCAGCGACCCGTGTGGTCGGGCGCACGGTGCCGATGGATGGGGAGTGAGGATGGGAGGATCAGATTCAGAAATGCCGCGGATCGGGTTTTATACAATTCGAATGAATTGGTATAGTTTGTCCTCGACGGTAACTTTTTGCGGCTGGAAACCCGGTCAGTCAGCGTAGCGGAATCGGGTGAGGAGGAGGTTCACGAGGATGTCGGCTACGTGAGCCTGAGTGAGGGCGAGGGTGTTCTGCGCTTTCGCCAGTTTTTGAGCGAAGGATTCGTCAACACCTTCATTCTGGAAGAAGTAACGGCCCCGCAACCCGGGTTCAACTTCGAGCCCGAGGGTACGGAAGGTATGGAAACCTTCAGCGCACGCATGACGCTTCGGTTTCACGATGCGGAAACCTACGAAATGATTCTGGAACTGGGGACAAAAGGCAAAGAGCTGAAGCCGTGTCAGACGATGAAACTGCGGAACGTGAAATAGAGCACCCCAGTCGGGGGAACGAAACGGAGTCTTTGTGTTTGAAAAACTGAAAGAGATTAATTCTCGTCCGGAACCATTTCAATATTATACAGCGGACGAACTGTGGGCGGATGAGTATACCTCTAAACAAATGCTCGAATACCACCTGAATGAAGACATTGATGTTTCATCCCGGAACAGCAACTTTATCGAGCGCTCCGTGGAGTGGATAACTGCTCGCTTCGGAATGGACGACACGACAGAAATCGCGGACTTTGGCTGCGGTCCCGGGCTCTACACAACAAGACTGGCCGAGCGAGGGGCAAAAGTCACCGGGATCGATTTTTCGAAAAACTCTCTGGGATACGCGAAGCAGATCGCGGAACAGAACGGATTGAAAATAGATTATGTCCACACAAACTACCTGGATTTCGAGACCACACAAAGATTCGATCTGATTATAATGATCATGTGTGACTTCTGCGCCTTGAGTTCCGGACAAAGAAAACAAATGCTCAATAAATTTCATTTGTTGTTGAAACCCGGGGGCTCTGTATTGCTGGATGTGTATTCTCTGAACAGTTTTGACCAGAAAGAAGAAGCTGCTTCATACGAACTCAATCACCTGAATCGTTTCTGGTCACCCGATGACTATTATTGCTTTGTTAATACATTCAAATACGACAACGAGCGGGTGATCCTGGATAAATACACTATTATCGAACACACGCGTGAACGCGTGGTTTATAACTGGCTTCAGTTTTTCAGCGAAGATTCGCTGAGAAAAGAATTTGAGGAAAACGGTTTCAAGGTCGAAGCGCTGTACGCAGACGTCGCCGGCGGGATCCTGACGCCGGATACCGCCGAATTCGCAATAGTCGCCGGGAAATAGCGAACGCCCTCAGCAAAAGAAGAAGATGAAATGCCGAGGCTATTCAAAAATCGTTTCGCAATTTTATCAGTATCGGACCACGAAAGGCCCTGGTGGCACTTCTTTGCACTCGCCTTTTCCATCAGCTGGGTCTTGTGGATGCCGGGATTCGTCATAGACCACGGGATCTTCGGTACGAGTAAAATCTTCCTCAACATCAGTGAATTCGGGAAATGGATTGGAGGATTGGGCCCCTCGCTGGCCGCAGTTATACTGGTGGCCAGGGATAGAGGTTGGTCAGGTGTGAGGAGATTGCTCGGCCGTGTCTTCCGTGTCCGTATCGGACTGTGGTATCTGCCTACGTTTCTGATCGTACCTGTTGTTGTCGTGGTCGCCCATCTGCTCAACAAACTCATTGGGGGCGCGTTTCCCGAGACCGGCGCGTTGTCAAATCCGAAGATGATCCCGGTACTGTTCTCGGTATTCTTCGTCCTTCAGGTCAGCGAGGAGTACGGATGGCGGGGTTACGCGCTGGAAAAATTACAGGAAAACCACAGTGCGGTGACTTCGAGCTTGATTCTGGGCGGTTTCTGGGTCCTGTGGCATGTTCCGATGTTTCTTATCAGCGGTTTCGGACTGCATTCCAGCGGGGTGCCGTTCGTTCAATTCGCCGTCACTCTGATATGCTTGTCTATCCTGATAACATGGATACAGAACAACACGCGAGGCAGTCTTGTTCCGGCATTCGTTATACACGCGATGGTCAATCTGACCGGGGAAGTGTTGCCCCTGCAAACGAGTTACGGGAACTTGTTTGGACA
>CAYUDF010000302.1:0-4887 GCA_964443465.1 uncultured bacterium | reverse complement strand
TCCCGCACCGGTCCCCACTGCCCGTGGACCGGGCATGGGTTTTCGTCCGAACAGTTGGGCCTGCCCAGAATGCAGTTGCTCCAGCGGCTGACATCCTCGATCGCCTCCACAATATCGTACAGGGAAATCTCGACCGGATCGCGGGCGAGTCGAAATCCGCCGCCCAGGCCCTTCTGTGAGCGGACAAGGCCGCGTTTGGCCAACTGCTGCAACAATTTCCCCAGGTAGTTGGCCGGGGCGTCGTTCTGCGTGGCGATCGACGAAGCTCCGCGGTATTCACCGTCGGTGAGCTCGGCGAGAACAATTAATGCGCGTACTGCATGGATACCCGATTTGCTCAGCATGAAAATCCTCCGCTGCGGCTAAAAGATGATTAATTGTAAATAGGGTTTAACGGCATGCCGCGTCAAGCACGATATCGGGTGGAACTACAGACTAATTGGAAATATAAAAAGCGGGGCACGCCCCGGCGCTTTCCAGCGGATCGGGACGTGCCGGGGCGAAGAATACCCGCCGTCACGGCACGTCCCGGTGCGGCAGGCGGAAACGGGCAGTTTTGGGGGAACCGCGCCGTCGCCGGTGAGGCTAACAGGTGGGACCTCAGGGGGTCGCCCCGCCCGCTTTATTATTTTGGATCTTCCTTTTTATCGGTGGAGCCGTTGTTAACTGTTTTGAACATGCAGGTCGCCATTGCAATAATGGCCTGCGTGGCGGCGCAGGTCATCATACAGTGCCCGAAACCCGGGCCAACGATTGCGCAGGTGAAAGCACATCCGATCATCGGTCCCGGCGCTTTTACCTTCATGCATTGCCAGAAGTAGGGCCACGACCACTTGCTGATCCGTGCGGAGGACGGACTGATTCCGTCAGATTCGCCGGTTTTCATCCACCCGTAACCTTCGAGCTGGGTCCAGTCCGCCGGGTCGTCCGGTTCGTACACGGAGTACACGGCCGGAGAAACTCCCGTAACTCCGTCCACGTCGAAACACGCGATCATTACAGTCTGATCGGCCACGCGTCCGGCGCCGTCCAGAACAACAAACGTCATCGTGCCCGCGGATTCGCCGTCGTCGCCCGCGATGGTGAAACAATTGGCCGGTGACAGTTCAAAACCGCGCTTTTCGAATATTTGAACCACCGTTGAAACTTCGGCCTGCCGCATCAGGTCTTCGAAAATGTTATCGTGATACGGGTTTCCGGCGCTGAACATCTCGCCCCTGGTTTTTCCGTCGTCTTCGATAACCTCTGGATCGGGCGGCGGATCCGTTGACGAGACAATCACGGGCGCCTCGTCGCCCTGGCAGGCGAGCATCGACATAAAACAGATCATCAGAAAACTAAAAACAAATCGTCTGAAAACGATCGATTGAAACATGGTGAACCTCCGTTACACATCATCCCGGTCACATCAACACACACAAAGCGGGAGGAATTAGAGAGGAGGGAACGGTAGGTTGTTCTGCAACCGATGTGCCACGGCACTGAATAGCGTATCGGCCGGTGATACAAGGGCTTAGTCGAGCGTGAATGAGTCTGGTGGATGGGTGGCGCCGTGGCGAAACGGACCCGCAAACAGGCTCGCGGTTTCGACCGCTGCGACGGATTTGCGGTTACGGTTTGTTGAAGGGGAAAGCTGTAATGTCAGGTTTTCAACACCGAGATGGCGGCGTCAATTCCCAGCTTGTAGCTGTCGAACCCGAAACCCGATATCTGACCGGCGCACACAGGGGCGATTCGCGAACGGGCACGCATGTGACCGCGCGCGTGAATGTTACTGATGTGTACCTCGATCGCCGGCACGCCGGTGCCTTTGATGGCGTCGGCGATGGCGAGGCTGGTGTGCGTGTACGCCGCGGGATTTATCACAATCGCGTCCGCCTGTTGCAGGCTGTCCGACTCGTCTCCGGCCGACTGGATCCGGTCGATGATTTCGCCCTCGTGATTGCTCTGGAAGAAGTCGAGCGCCACACCACGGTCTTCGGCGTGATCGGTAAGTAAGACCTCCAGATCCTCCAGGGTCCGGGTCCCGTAAACTTCCGGTTCTCTTTTTCCCAGCAGGTTGAGATTGGGCCCGTGGATTATCAGGATTTTCAAGGCAGTTCCTTTCCTGGTTACAATACCGAAAGCAGTTCGTCTTCGGTGACATCGCCAACGATTTCAATGCTCCCCACGTCGAGCGGGAGTATAAAGAACAGGTGGCCGGATTTGACTTTTTTATCCAGTTTGAGCGCGCGCTTGAGCAGGTGTCGATCGACCTTGGGCGCAATGGTGGGCAGGCCACACCATTTCAGGATTTCGATTGTTTTTCTTAAGAATTCTTCGCTGGCGCGGCCGCGTGCCACGGCGACTCTTATCGCCGCAATAATGCCGATGCCGACGCCTTCGCCGTGTTTGAGCTGCTCGTAATCCAGTGCCGATTCCAGCGCGTGGCCGAGTGTGTGGCCCAGGTTGAGGACCCGCCGCAGGTCACGTTCGTACGGATCTCTCTCGACAACGTCCGCTTTGACTCGCGCGCATTCCAACACGCACCGTTCGATGAACACGGGATCCTTCAGAGTCTGTTCGCTGTTCCGCTCTATGGAAGCATACAGATAGTCATACAGCTTCGGTGACCCGATGATTGCCGTTCGCACGACTTCCGCCATCCCGTTTGAGACTTCCCGTGGCGGCAGGCCGTCCAGCATCAGCGGGTCGTTGAGCACCAGTACCGGCTGGTAGATGGATCCGATCAGATTTTTGGCGCGGGGGTGGTTGACACCCACTTTGCCGCCGATACTCGCGTCCACCTGGGATATCAGTGTGGTCGGCACCTGGACAAACGGCAGGCCGCGCATGTAGATAGCCGCCACGAAACCGGCCAGGTCGCCGGCGACTCCGCCGCCGACCGATACGATGGCGCTGTCCCGCCCCGCACGGCTGGCCGCCATCCGGTCGATGAGGTCGCGCACCTGGGCGAGATTCTTGTTGTTGTCGCCGTCCGAGATCGGAACCATCTCGTGGGGTATCGAGGCCGCGTCCAGCGAGGGTTTGATCTGTGTGAGCAGCTGGTTGCCGAGGTGTTTCGGCACAAACAGAAACACGCGCGACGTCAGCCCCAGATCACCCAGGTAATTTCCGATTTTGCCGGCGGCGCCGCGGCCGATCACGATACGGCAGTCCTGTCGCAGGTACTGGCGGGAAGCCGCGGCGGCGGTGACGTTTCCGTGGTCGAAATCGCCGGGGTTGATACGCGTGACGTTGTTTGTGTTGCCGTTTCTGGATACGGGCAGGGGTCTCACGTCGACCGATACATCGATCACGCTGCAACCCGGTCCCACACGGGCGGCGATTTCGGCGGCGGTTTCTCCCGGCGTTCGTCCGGATGAACTGACCTTTAACGGCACGCGGTCGTACGCCTTTTTTCGTTTTTCGAGCAGTGTATTGATCGTGGCCCGCAGCTGTTTATCGCCGGTATCTTGGGATTCGCCGGCTTTGGGGGCAAGAAGCGGTCGTGAAAGATCGCCTTCCAGCCGTTTGACGATATCGTTCACGCCGGATTCGATCAGAACCATTGTGCCCAGCGCGGCCAGCCGCCGGTAGTTCGAGTCGTTTATTATCGTGCCGCCGCCGGTGGCAATGACGGCTCCGTTGGGGCATTTGAGGTCGCGGCAGATTTCTGATTCGAATTCGCGAAACCGTTCTTCGCCGTGGTGTTTGAATATGTCCGATATCGTGATGCCGGCCGTCTCTTCGACGCGGGAATCTGTATCGATAAACGGCACACCCAGCAGGCTGGCCAGCGCGCGGCCAACTTCGGATTTACCCGTACCCATAAAACCTGTGAGCACCACAACCGGCGGAGAGGGTTCGGAGAAGCGGGTCATTTGCGAAACCTTTCTGCCAGGGTTTTGTTGTAACTGTCGAGCGCCGCTTTTGTGTCGTTGATATTGTCGCCACCGAATTTGTCCAGCATCTCCCTGAGTATCTCCCACGCCATCACCGATTCGGCGATAACGGAAACCGCGGGTATCACGCACACATCGGAACGGACGTAGGGACTTTGGGCCGGCCGCAGGGTTTTCATGTTAAATGTTCTGGCGCGCCGGCGTGCCGTGGGGATCGGTTTTGCGAAAGCACGGACAACCACCGTCTCGCCGTTGGTCATGCCACCCTCGATACCGCCGGCGAAGTTTGTGTCGCGATGGACCGCGCCGTCGACCAGTGACATCGCGTCGTGCGCATCGACACCGTAGCGGGCCGCACTTTCGATCCCGTCGCCAATTTCAACCGCCTTGACGCTGGGAATGGTCATAAACGCGGCGGAGAGCAGACCTTCGAGGCGGCGGTCCCACTCGGCGTGGCTTCCCAGTCCCGGGGGCAGGCCGCCGGCGAGTACTTCGACCGAACCCCCGACGGAATTTCCGGCGGTCCGGGCGGTCGTGATTTCTTCGATCATCAGTTTTGAGACAGCGGAGTCGGCGCAGAAAACGGTCGAACGAGCGGTACGGCGGCGCACGGCGGCCGGTAACTCGCCCGACCGGGATGGCGCTTTGACTGCTCCGATCGACAGCACGTGTCCGGCGATGTCGATGGAAAACTGCTTCAGGTATGTTTTTGCGATTGCGCCGATGGCCACACGCATCGCCGTGCCGCGCGCACTGGCGCGTTCCGAAATCGGCGGAATGTCGCCGTGGCCGTACTTGAGGCAACCGGCGAGGTCGGCGTGGCCGGGACGGGGAACGACACCCAGCGCACCGCCCTTGCGGCCCTGCACCGTCCTGCCCTTGTTGGGCAGCAGGATCGCCACGGGCGCCCCGGTGGTTTTTCCTTTCCACAGTCCACTGACAATGCTAACGGTGTCGCCTTCGATGATCTGCCGGCTGCTGCGCCCGTAGGAACGGCGGCGCC
>CAYUDF010000301.1:0-4909 GCA_964443465.1 uncultured bacterium | reverse complement strand
GAGGGACGTTTGGAGGCGAGCTATAATAAGAGGGTCGATCTGCGAGCCGATCAAGACGAGGCGACCCGTCATGGCTGGTCGAGCTACGTCTGAGGGAGCCGCAGGGGAGCCGTGCCCGGGTCGCGCCGCGTATCCGCGCGCCAAGAGCCACGGGATCGATGGCATGTAATTACACATACAGCAACATGTTAGAAGATTTCTTCGGGAGGCTGGCCCGCCTTTGTGAAAAAAAGTGCATATTTCTCACATACTCCGATTGTTTTAGTAGGAATATTGGTATATAGTATTAAAAGATGTTTTGATCGTCCTTTCTTTAACGCGAACTGGACCTCAGATGAAGCTCTCGACCCGCGCCAGATACGCTCTGAGAATGATGACTGTGTTCGCTAAACACACCGATGGCACCAATGTCGTCAGCCTCAATAAAGTGTCGGAGGAATCCAAGGTTTCCCGGCGATATCTCGAGCAACTGGTTATCGGTCTGAAAAACGCCGCGTTGATTCGAGGCAAGAGCGGTAAAGGAGGCGGGTACGCACTGGCCCAGCCCGCCGGCGACATCAAAATCCGTCAGATCGTCGAATCCGCGATCGGGCCCATCAACATCGTCGATTGCGTGCTCAATCCCGATGTCTGTCTCAAATCCGAATTCTGCGAATGCCGCGTTTTATATTCGCTGATCAACAGAAGAATCACGTCCGTGCTCGACGGCCTGGTGCTGTCCGATATGCTCGACAGCGACCGCCTGATGGATATGGTCGCGATGCTGGACACAGACAAAGACGACAAAACAACGCGCGAACCTTGCGCGTGACACAGTTCAAAGGGAGACCGAGCGGGGATTCAGACAAACCCGTGAAACCGCCAAACGGAGGTAGTCAATGTCAGCAACACTAGATTGGCACGAGTTGGGACCGTTCACCCATTTCCTCGTCCACACGCTGCACTACATCGCACTTGGATTCATGGTCGTTGCCTACACGATCAAGATCCGGTCGATACTCAAAAAACCGGCAGCCGTCGAAGGCACGCCGGCGAGAGGCGACCACAAAAAAGCGATCCAGTATTCGTTCCTTCTGCTCGCCCGGCCGGACGAGATGGAGAGTACGAGGAAACACTGGTTCCGGTGGATCGAGTTTGTTGTGTTTCACGTGGCGATGGCGCTCGGTATCGGGATTGCGTTCACGATGCCCTGGGCCCACGCATCGATGCTTTCGGTCCCCGTAGTTTATATTCAGTACTTTTTCTTTGGAGCGGCCGCCCTGATCGGGTTCAGCCGGTTGTTCCGGCGTTTCGTTGACCCCGCCATGCGCGCAATCAGTTCGCCGGATGACTACTTCTGCCTGGTTCTGTTAACAGCGTGGATGGTGACGGGAGTATTCAACGCGCCGCAAACATCGACGTTCTGGCTCCTCGGGTATTTTGGCCTGGCGACGTTTTTCCTTTTTTACGTGCCATTCAGCAAGATCTCCCACTATATCTGCTGGCCATTCATGCGCTTTTACATGGGTAAACATTTTGGTCACAGAGGGGTTTATCCCAAAAAACGCATCGCTGGAGCATAAGAAACCAAACCGTTACTCAGGGAGATAAAAAATGGCTGTATCAGAAAAAGCATTAAAGTTTAACAAGATTTTCAAAGAGCGCCTCAACCGGCAACACGTCCTCTCGCTCCAGGCCTGCGCGCACTGCGGGATGTGCAACGAGAGCTGCCACTACTTCCTTCTCGACAAAGACCCCAAAATGACGCCCGCGGCAAAGGCCGACGCGATTCGTAGCGTGTATAAGGGACACTACGACTGGGTAGGCAAGTTTCTGCCGTTCTGGGTGGGAGCGCGCAAGATCAAAAACGATGAAGACCTCAATGAACTGAAAGACATTTTCTTCGGTGCGTGCACCGGCTGCCGCCGTTGCACCGTCAACTGTCCGTTTGGTGTGGACATGGCCGCGATTGTCGGATTGACCCGCAGCTGCCTGGTCGACGTCGAAGTCGCCCCCGAAGGGATTCTCACCGTGATGAAAGACCAGTGGGAAACGGGCAACCAGATGGCGGTAAGCCAGGAAGACTACCTCGACACACTCGAGTGGATGGAAGAAGAAGTCCAGGCGGAACTGGACGATCCCTCTTTCAAGGTACCCGTCGACAAAGAGGGCGCGGATTTTGTGTTTGTGGTTAACCCTCGCGAAATCAAGTACGCGCCGCTGTCACTGCAGGCGGCGTTCAAGATTTTTCACGTGGCCGGACTGGACTGGACGATGCCGTCGGTCGGCTGGGACAACACCAATTTCGGATTGTTTTCCGGCAAGGCCGACCTTGGTGGTCACATGGGAAACCTCGCCTACGACCAGGCGAAGAAACTGGGTGTTAAACGGATGGTGATCTCGGAGTGCGGCCACGGCTTCCGTTCCACCAAGTGGGAGGCGCCCAACTGGGGCAAGGCCAATCCCCTGCCCTTCGAAATAATTTCACTGCTCGAGTTGATGGTGGACCTCATCAACACCGGCAAGATCATCCTCGATCCGAGAAAAAACCCGCTGCCGGTGACCTACCACGACCCGTGCAACCTGTCGCGCTCGTCAGGTATCACCGAAGAACCGCGCTATTGCCTCAAGCGCTCGGTTATGGATTTCCGCGAGATGACACCCAACCGGAGTGATTCGTATTGCTGCACCGGCGGTGGCGGAGCGATGTCGATGTCTGAATACGCCGCCCGTCGCATCAAGGTCGCCAAGACAAAGGCCGATCAGATCGCGGCAACCGAAGCCGCCTACGTGGCGACAGCGTGCCACAACTGCGAGGACGGTCTGACCGACGTCATCAAGAAGTACGACCTGAAATACAACTTCGACGGCAAGGAAAAATTGCTGCCCGTCCAGAACGTGTGCCAGTTCGTAGCCGAGGCAATCGTTATTCCGAAGGAACTGCCGGAAAGAAAACCGCGTGTACGCGAAATCACCAAGCCGGCGAGAGTTCTGGTTGTCGACGACCAGCCCGACATCGTGGCTTACCTCGAAGCATTGCTCGAGGACAACGGCTACACAGTTGATACGGCCTACGACGGCAACGAAGGGATTCAGAAAGCAAAAGAGAACAAGCCCGACCTGATCACACTTGACGTCACCATGCCGGGCAAGTCCGGGGTGACGGTGTTCCACGAACTGCGAAACACGCCGGAACTGGCCGACGTGCCGGTGTTTATTGTAACGGGTGTGGTTGATTTCAGGCAACTGATGTACCAGAAGACGGTCGAAGCGCCCGACGGTTTCATGCAGAAACCGATTAACGAAGACCTGTTCCTGATGACCGTCGCACGCCTCACCGAACAGGAAGATGAGGTGCTGGCGGAACACTGATTGTGGGGGCGGCGCGCGAAGGCCGTTTCGACGGCCCGATGAAATATCGTCCCACATCGACTATAATAGTAGGTGTGGGGCGGTTCCCCACAGCCGTGTCGTAAAACCTTCGTTTCTTTCCAAACGAGGCGAGTTTTGGCCGACAAACCGGATGTGCTGTTTGACAATGACGAGGGCCTTTCCTACCAGGATTATTTCGATGCCCTTCCCGGTATCGTGTCGATCCAGGACCGGGACTTTAACGTCCTGCAATCCAATTCCAGGCTGAGGGAATTCTTTGGAGACCCCGCCGGCCGCCGTTGTTACGAGGTTTTCAAGCGCCAGACGGAGAAGTGCAAGGACTGCCCTGTAGAAGAGTCGTTTCGCACCGGCAAACGGAAAAAAACCGAAAGCGTTGTGACCAAACAGAACGGCGAGGAGATGCCCGTTATGGTGTACACCTCGCCGATCAAAAACGCCAAAGGCGAAGTGGTCCACGTACTCGAGCTGGCCGCCGATATCACCGACATTAAAAAATTGCAGAAAAAAGTTTTTCTGGCGCAACAGCGGCTCAAACAGTTCTTCAACGAGGTCCCCTGCTACGTATCCGTCCAGGATCGGGATTTCAAGCTCGTCGCCGCCAACCGGATGTTTCAGGAAGACTTTGGCGACGAGGTCGGCGGCCACTGCTACCAGGTATACAAACACCGCCAGGAACGGTGCCTCGACTGTCCCGTCGCCAAAACGTTTGAGGACGGTTTGTCGCATCAGAGCGAAGAGGTCGTCACTTCTATGTCCGGCGACCAGTACCACGTCCTGGTCCACACGGCCCCCATACGCGACGAAAAAGGCGATATCTCGCACGTAATGGAAATCAGCACCAACATCACTCCGATTCGAAAACTCCAGTCCCAGTTGGAATCAACTGGCCTGTTGATCAGTTCGGTGTCTCACAGCATCAAGGGATTGCTCACCGGGCTGGACGGCGGCATGTACCTGGTCAATTCCGGACTGAAGAACGACAACAAGCCGCGGTTGGAGCAGGGGTGGGAGATGGTCGCGCGCAACGTCGACCAGATCCGCAGCACGGTGATGAACATTCTCTACTACGCCAAGGAGAGAGAGCCCAAAAACGAAGACATCGTGACGCGCGAGCTGGCCGAAGAATGCCTCAACGTGATCAAATCCCGGGCAAACAGCAACGCCGTCGAGTTGACCAGCGTGGTCGACGACAGCGCCGGCGTGATCCTTGGTGACCGTTCGGGTCTGCGCTCCCTGCTGATCAACCTGCTCGAAAACTCAATCGACGCCTGCCGGGTCGACCAGAAAAAAACCGCCCACCGGGTGTCGCTCTCCGTCAAGGGCGACTCGGACGAGGTGGTGTGGGAAATCACCGACAACGGCATCGGAATGGACCGCGAAACCCGCGAAAAAATGTTCAGCCTGTTTTTCTCCTCAAAGGGCATGGAAGGCACCGGACTGGGCCTGTTCATCGCCAACAATATCGCCAACGCCCACGGTGGCGGTATCGAGGTGGAATCAGAGGTTGATAAAGGCACCCGCTTCGTAGTACGAATAT
>CAYUDF010000300.1:0-4913 GCA_964443465.1 uncultured bacterium | reverse complement strand
ATACGCGAGGGTGGCCGTACCGTCGGCGCCGGCGTGGTAACCAAGATTATTGAGTGAGGGATATGGACGGCCAGAGAATAAGAATCAAGCTTAAGGCGTATGAGCACGCGATGCTCGACAAGACAACGGACGATATCGTAAAGACGGCCCGCCGTACGGGTGCGCACGTGATCGGTCCGATACCGCTGCCGACGAGGCGTTCGGTTTACACTGTCCTGCGCTCGCCGCACGTGAACAAGAAGTCGCGTGAGCAATTTGAGATGCGGATTCACAAGCGCCTGATCGATCTGACGCATACAACGCAGCAGACGATCGACGACCTGACGAAGCTTGTGCTGCCTGCAGGCGTGGACATCGAGATAAAGACGTAATTTCGTTGGCGTGCGGACGGCGGAGCCGATAGAGGTTCTCGCGCCCGGTTCCCGCGCAAACGTTTGTAGCGCGGGACGCAGCCAGCCTCGCGACGGGGTCTTGATCGACACGCAGCTTAAACTGCCGGTCACAAAGAGATCAGGCGCGCTGGTAGATAAAAAGAGGAAAGAAGATGGCATTACTCATAGGTAAAAAAATCGGAATGACCCAGTTGTTCGAAGAGTCCGGCCGGGCGACACCGGTGACGGTCATCGAGGCGGGACCCTGTCCGATCATGCAGGTCAAGACCGTTGAAAAAGAAGGGTACTCGGCCATCCAGATCGGTTTTATCAATGCCAAAGACAACCGTGTCACAAAACCGATGAAGGGCCACTTCGATAAAGCGGGCGCCAAACCCCAGAGAATTCTCCGCGAAGTGCGCGTTGATGACACAGCGGAGTTTAACGTCGGCGAATCACTCGGAGTTAACGTGTTCGAAGGCGTAGAGCTGGTTCATGTGACGGGCACATCCAAGGGCCGGGGATTCGCGGGCACAGTCAAGCGCTGGGGATTCAAGATCGGGCGCCGGACCCACGGTAACAAATCGCATCGCGAGCCCGGATCGGTTGGACAGTGCGCCACACCGGCGAGAATATTCAAGGGCAAGCGGTTGCCCGGCCGTATGGGCGGCGCCACACGCACCGTGAAGAACCTTCCGGTCGTTCAGATCGATACGGAAAACAACCTGATTTTTGTCAAAGGCGCTGTTCCTGGAGCCAACAACGACGTGGTGTTTGTAAGAACGGCGTAATCACTATTCAAGAGTCGGAAGATATTATGGCGACGGCAAATTTATACGAAAAAGACGGCAAACAATCCGGAACGACGGATCTGCCCGAGAAGCTTTTTGGACACGAGGTCAACGCGCACGTGATTCACGATGCAGTGGTGATGTATCTCGCAAATCAGCGCCAGGGCACTGCTTCGACCAAGGAACGGTCGGACGTGGCCGGTGGCGGGGCCAAGCCCTACCGCCAGAAAGGCACCGGGCGGGCACGCGCTGGTACGATCCGCTCCCCCATTTATCGCGGGGGTGGTGTGGTTTTCGGGCCGCATCCGCGTGACTACACACAGAAGATGACGAAAAAAAGCAAGCGCCTTGCGCTGGTAAGCTCGTTGTCCAGTCGTGCGAATGACGGAGATGTTCTGGTAATAAAGGAGCTGGAATTCGAAACGCCGAAAACGAAACAGCTGGCGGGTATTTTATCGGGCATGGAAGTTACCGGTAAAAAGACGCTGATGGTTCTTGAAAAACCTGACGTGGCCACCATCAAATCGGCGAACAACATCCCCAGGGTCAAGGTAGTCCTGGCGAATATGGTCACTACTTACGACGTCATGTGGGCGGACAAGATTCTGGTCACGTCGGACGCCGTCGCCAAGATGGAAGAGGTGTTCGCGTCATGAGAGACAGAGACAATCGCATGATCATTCAGAAGCCGCTCATCACGGAAAAGAGCGCAACTCTGAAGGAAGAGTCCAACCGGTACGTGTTCCGGGTCGACCTCAAGGCCAATAAGCGCATGATCAAGAAAGCCGTCGAAGACCTTTTCGACGTCACCGTTATTGACGTGAGGACAGCCGTTTTTCGCGGCAAAAACGTTACCGTAATGAACCGCCGGGGGCGGTTCCAGGGATATCGGCCAAACTGGAAAAAAGCTTTTGTAACGCTGGCGGACGGCGACTCGATCGATGTATTCGACGTCGTCTAAAGCGCGGGTGCGAGACAGAGGATAAAAATGGGAATCAAGAAATTTAAACCGATAACGCCGTCGTTGAGATACCGGACGGTGTCCGATTTCTCCGAGATTACCAAAAAAACTCCGGAGAAGTCGTTGTTGGAGCCGCTGAATAAAACGGGCGGACGCAACAACAATGGTCGTATCACCATGCGCCGTCGCGGAGGCGGGCACAAGCAGCGCTACCGCGTTGTCGATTTCAAACGCAGGAAGCTGGAAGTGCCCTCCAAGGTAGCGGCAATTGAATACGACCCCAACCGGTCGGCGCGTATCGCGCTGTTGTTTTATGTTGATGGCGAGAAGTCTTATATTCTCGCGCCCAACGATCTCAAGGTTGGAGACACCGTAGTCGCGGGCCCCGGCGCCGATATCAAGCCGGGCAACGCGCTGCCGCTGGACAAGATTCCCCTGGGTTCAATGGTACACAACATTGAAATGATCCCGGGGAGGGGCGGCCAGATGGCCCGTTCCGCCGGCGCCTACGCGCAGCTGATGGCTAAGGAAGGCCACATGGCCACGCTGAAGCTGCCGTCGGGTGAGATGAGAATGGTCCGCAGAGAGTGTTATGCATCCATCGGCCAGGTCGGAAACCTCGATCACGAAAACGTCGTGTGGGGCAAGGCCGGTAAAACCCGGTGGATGGGCAGGCGGCCCAAAGTGCGCGGTGTGGCTATGAACCCGGTTGATCACCCTCTCGGAGGCGGCGAGGGTAAGTCGAGTGGTGGGCGGCATCCGGTGACCCCGTGGGGTAAACCTACGAAGGGTTACAAAACACGCAAAAAGCATAAACCAAGCGACAAGATGATCGTTCGCCGCCGTCAGAAGAAAAATAAATAACGCCGACAAGAGGTAATTTGATATGACGAGAAGCCTGAAAAAAGGTCCGTTCATTGATCAGAAACTGCTCAAAAAAGTCCTCGATATGAATAAATCGGGGGGCAAGCGGGTCATCAAGACCTGGGCGCGGCGCTCAACGATATCGCCCGAAATGGTCGGGCATACGCTGGCCGTGCACAACGGCAAGCAGTTCATTCCGGTCTATGTGAGTGAAAACATGGTTGGTCACAAGGTTGGCGAGTTTTCAATTACGCGGACGTACCGGGGCCACACGAGCAAGGCGAACAAAAAGAGCAAGATGTAACGGTGATTACACGCGGCGCCCGTTTGACGGGCTGCTATAGATTTGTTTTTTAAGGAAGAAGTGCAAGGAAAGGTCAGGCCATGGAAGCGTTTGCCATCGCTAAACACATTGGATATCCCGCGCGGAAAGTACGGCTGGTCGCCGATCTCGTACGCGGAACAAACGTCGAACACGCCCTGGAGGTTTTGAAGCTCACCAACAGGGTCGCGGCGGTTCCCATGAGCAAAACGATCAAGTCGGCGATGCACAACATGGTAAACAAAAAAGGCGGGACGGTGGATGCTGAAGACATGATCGTCAAGGCCATCCTCGTGGACGAAGGCAGGACTTTGTACCGCATCCGGCCGCGCGCGCAAGGTCGTGCGTTTCGGATTCGCAAGCGGAGCAGTCATATCAAAGTCGTCGTTTCCCTTTTGGAGGACTAGAATGAATAAGAACCGGAGGAGCGCGTAATGGGTCAGAAGACCAACCCCGTAGGGCTGAGACTCGGTATCAACCGTACCTGGGATTCCCGATGGTTTTCGGGTAAAGATTATGCCGCCTGGCTCGACGAGGATATCAAGATCCGCCGATACATCAAAAAGCGGTTGTTTAAGGCGGGTGTTGCAAAGATCGGTATAGAGCGCTCTGGCGGTAAAGCCACCGTTAATATTTATACAGCCCGGCCGGGCATGGTCATCGGCCGGAAGGGTTCGGAAGTTGATATGCTCCGCGATGAGCTCAGGCACCTTTCGGGCAAAGAAGTACAGATAAATATCAAAGACGTTAAAAAACCGGAGCTGAACGCCCAGCTCGTAGGCGAACACATCGCCATGCAGTTGACGCAGAGAGTTTCGTTCCGCCGGGCGATGAAGAAAACCATCGCTTCCGCGATGCGAATGGGCGCTCTGGGAATCAAGGTCCAGTGTTCGGGCCGCCTCGGTGGCGCCGAAATGGCGCGGCGGGAAGGTTATCACGAAGGGCGCGTTCCTTTGCACACGCTTCGGGCCAACATTGATTTCGCCAAAGCGACGGCTCACACGACGTTTGGATGTGTAGGCGTGAAGGTGTGGATTTATAAAGGCGAGATTTTTCCCGAGGAATTCCGGAAGTCGCTGGCGGCCGGTGAAGGGAGTAAGTAAGCCGTGTTAATGCCAAAACGAGTTAAACACCGTAAGCAGCAACGCGGGCGGATGAAAGGCCAGGCCACCAAGGGTTCGACCATCTCGTTCGGCCAGTACGCCATGAAAGCGATGGAGCCTTGCTGGATCACCAACCGGCAAATCGAAGCTGCGCGTGTTGCGATCACACGTCACGTCAAACGTACCGGCAAGTTGTGGATACGCATTTTTCCGGACAAACCCGTCACTGTCAAGCCCGCGGAAACGCGTATGGGCAAGGGCAAGGGCGCACCCGAGTACTGGGTCGCGGTTGTCAAGCCGGGTCGTATTCTTTTCGAGCTGGAAGGCGTGCCGATTGAGCTGGCTCGCCGCGCCATGCAACTGGCGTCGGCAAAACTTCCGCTCAAAACAAAGTTCGTACAGCGAGACGTGCTGGAGGGATAACCGATGAAAGCCCATGATATGAGAGAAATGACACTTGAGGAGCTGGCGCAAGCGATAAGAGGATTCCAGAAAGAGTAC
>CAYUDF010000299.1:0-4923 GCA_964443465.1 uncultured bacterium | reverse complement strand
ATCTTCCTGTTGTAATCTTAAGATATTTCAACGTATTTGGCGCAGGGCCAGGCGACCAATATTGAAATTTACACAAAAGAGATTCTCAAAATGAAGGACAAGCTGAACGATGTGCTGGCCAAGCACACCGGTCAGCCGCTCAAAAAAATCGCCAAAGATACCGACCGGGATTTTTTCATGTCGGCGGATGAGGCGAAGGAATACGGATGCATCGACACGATATTCGAGCATCGTCCGGCCGGCGAAAAATAGCAATAAGGGGAGAAAATGAAGTGGCGGGGTAGCACCTCGAGGGGCACTTTAAATCTGGAGATACCATGAAAAAGAAGATCGGAAATCCGCACATCCTGAGATGTTCCTTCTGTGGCCGGGGTCAGGACGAAGTTACAAAACTGATATCCGGACCGTCGGTGTATATCTGCAACGAGTGCATCAAGCTGTGCAAGGATATCCTCGATGACGAGATTTCCGGGCAGGTCCTGTTTGATTCCGACGAATTTCCGAAGCCGAAGGAGATAAAGGAATTTCTTGACCTGTATGTGATCGGCCAGGACAACGCCAAGGTGATGATCAGCGTGGCGGTGTACAACCACTACAAGCGGATCATGCACGAGCGTACGACAAATGAAGTCGAGATAGAAAAAAGCAACATTCTCCTGCTCGGTCCGACCGGCGTGGGTAAGACGCTTCTCGCCCAGACCCTGGCGCGGTTTCTCCGTGTGCCGTTTGCGATTGTTGATGCCACCACGTTCACCGAAGCCGGTTACGTGGGTGAAGACGTCGAGAACATACTCCTGAAACTGTACCAGAACGCCGGATCGTCCGTGGCTGCGACGGAAAAAGGAATTGTATACATCGACGAGCTGGACAAGGTCGCCCGCAAAAGCGATTCACCGTCGATCACCCGTGACGTGTCCGGTGAAGGCGTCCAGCAGGCGCTGTTGAAGATGCTCGAGGGATCCATTGCCAACGTTCCCCCGCAGGGTGGACGCAAGATTCCGCAGCAGAACTATATCGAGATCAATACAAAGAATATTCTGTTCATATGTGGCGGTGCCTTTGACGGATTGGGCAAAATCGTTGAATCGCGCGTCGGGCGCAAGGTACTTGGATTCGGCCGCGACGACCGCGGTGTCGACAAGGACAAACGTGCCGAGGTTCTCCGCCAGATGGCGCCGGAAGATCTGATCAAGTTCGGCCTGATCCCCGAAATGGTCGGTCGTCTGCCCATTGTGGGCGTACTCGATCCGCTGGATGAGGACGCACTGGTCGAGATCATGAAACGGCCGAAAAACGCGCTCACCAAGCAGTACCAGAAGCTGTTCCAGATGGAAGATGTGGAACTGGTATTTGACGAACCGGCACTTCGCGCGATCGCGCGGATTGCCAAGGATCGTGAAATTGGCGCACGCGGACTGCGGTCCGTCATGGAAGAGACGATGCTTAATCTGATGTACGAGTTACCCTCCCGTGACAATGTTCGAAAGGTCATCATCAGTGAAGAGACCGTTTTGAACAACATCGAACCGGAGATGATTCTCCAGCGGGACCGACGTGCCCGCGAAGCATAAATTTACCCCGTTTTCTGCAAATTGTTATATTACAAGCGAGTAGAGTGCCTTCGGGCACTCAATCGCTTGTAGACACAAATACGCGACTACCCGTACACTTTAGAGCGGTCGGGAACAGGTCCGGCGATTGTGTGGTAGTTTTTATTCTCATGTCGAGAATTTGTACTTATTCAGAGGTATACGATGCACGTAATTGAGCGCGAAGACGAAATCATCGAAGTGCCGGATTCTTTGCCGGTATTGCCCCTGCGCGATGTCGTAATTTTTCCGGGAATGATCACGCCCTTGCTGGTGGGTCGGCCCAAGTCGCTGGCGTCACTGGACGAAGCGATGAAACACGACCGTATCATGCTGGTCGCTACGCAACGTCAGATGAACGTGGATGAACCCGGCACCAAAGACCTGTACGAGATCGGCGCAATCGTAAAGATCCTCCAGGTGATGCGGCTGGTCGAAGGCACCATGCGCATACTGGTGGAGGGTGTGTCGCGCGGGCGTATCGGGAAGTTTCACAAAACACGGAAATTCTTCAAGGCGAAAGTAGACGTGATACCGCCGGAGGATGTGCCGACACAGCAACTCGAAGCGATGGTCCGTAACGTATCTTCGCAGTTTTCGGAATATATCCAGCTGAACAAACGAATTCCCGACGAGGTCCTGCGGTCGGTGCTGCCGATCGAGGAACCCGACAGGCTGGCCGATACAATTGCGTCGCATATCATCGGCAAGATCGAAACAAAACAGCCGCTCCTCGAGACGTTTAACGCGCACGCGCGGTTCAAGATACTCAGCACGATTCTGGTTGAAGAACTGGAAATCCTCAAGCTGGAGAAAAAGATCGAGGGTGAGGTTCGCAACCAGGTCCAGAAAAACCAGAAAGAATTTTACCTCCACGAACAGCTCAAGGCAATTCGCAAGGAACTGGGACACGCCGGTGACGAAACCAGCGAAGTGGAGGACCTGCGTGAAAAAATCGATACGGCCGGTATGTCGGAAGAAGCGTACGAGATTGCTTTAAAGGAGCTCGACCGGTTGTCCAGAATGCCGGCGCTGTCGCCGGAAGCAACGGTGGTGCGGAACTACCTCGATACAATCGTCGCGCTGCCGTGGCAGGAACGGTCGGTCGATCGCCTGGATCTGAAAAAAGTGCGGAAAAAACTGGATCTGGACCACCACGCCCTGCGCAAGGTCAAGGACAGGATCCTGGAGTTTCTCGCCGTCATGAAGCTGTCCGATTCGATGAAGGGTCCCATTCTGTGTTTCGTCGGCCCTCCCGGTGTGGGGAAGACGTCTCTGGGACAGTCGATCGCCGATGCCGTTGGCCGGAAGTTCGTGAGGTTTTCGCTGGGCGGCGTAAGAGACGAAGCGGAGATCCGGGGACACCGGCGCACGTATATCGGTTCGATGCCCGGGCGTATTATCCAGTCGCTGATCAAGGCCGGAACCAAGAATCCGGTCATGTTGCTCGACGAGCTCGACAAGATGTCCAGCGATTTCCGCGGTGACCCCGCGTCGGCCCTTCTGGAAGTGCTCGACCCGGAACAGAACAACGCGTTCAGCGATCATTTCCTGGAAGTCAATTTTGATCTCAGCGAAATCATGTTTATCACAACGGCCAACGTGACCCACACGATTCCGCCGGCGCTCCAGGACAGGATGGAGATCATCCGCCTCCCGGGTTATATGGAGGCGGAAAAGGTCAAGATCGCACAAAAACACTTGATTCCAAAAATGCTGCCGCGGAGCGGTTTGACGTCGAAAGATCTCAATGTCAGTGAGGCGGGAATTCGGCAGATTATCGAGCGTTATACGCGCGAATCGGGCGTCCGTAACCTCGAACGCGAACTGGCCAAGATCATGAGAAAAGTCGCCAAACGCCTGGCCACGTCGGGACGGAAAGGGGCCGTCAAGGTTTCGACCAAAAATCTGGCCAATTTCCTGGGTATCCCGCACTACATGGAAAAGGAGATTTCCGACAAGTCCAGAGTTGGCGTGGCGACGGGACTGGCCTGGACCAGCTTCGGTGGCGATATCCTGACCATCGAAGCAGCGTTTATGCCCGGTACGGGCAAGCTGACGCTGACCGGCCAGCTGGGCAGCGTGATGCAGGAATCGGCCCAGATCGCCGTGAGTTATGCCCGCAGCATGGCGCGTGTGCTGCCGCTGAAGAAGAATTTCTTTAACGAGATTGACGTGCACATCCACGTACCCGAGGGAGCGATTCCCAAGGACGGACCCAGCGCCGGCGTGTCGATCGGCACCGCCCTGGTGTCGAACTTTTTTGGAATTCCGATCCGGCGCGATGTGGCGATGACGGGTGAACTGACGCTCAAGGGTGAGGTGCTGGCGGTGGGCGGCCTGGTCGAGAAAACGGTGGCTGCGCTTCGGGCGGGCATCAAGGAAGTGATCATTCCCAAGGGATCATCGCAGGTAATCAAGGAACTTCCGAAGGAAGTTCGTACCGGGCTCAAGATTCACACGGCTGAAACGTTTAAGGACGTGCTGAAGGTCGCGCTGGAAAAACCGCTGCCGCGCCCGCGCCGTACGGTCCGCGCCAACGCGGAGAAGTCCTCGCAGGGTTACTTCGAGTACATGGAGTCGCAGCCCACTCACCACTGAAGGAAACCCGCAGGGCGCTCGTGTTGAGCTATGAAAATATCGTCTGTTGAATTCACCGGGTCATTCGGGTATCCGCACAAGCTACCGAAAGAAGCGCGGCCAGAGGTCGCGTTTTTCGGCCGTTCCAACGTCGGCAAATCGTCCCTGATCAATACACTGCTCGCCCGCAGAGGTGTGGCGCGTATCTCCAAGACCCCCGGCAAAACCCGGACCGCAAACTACTTCCGTATCAACGACCGATTTCACCTCGTCGACATGCCCGGCTACGGCTACGCAAAAGTCGCCAAAGCCGAGAAAGAACGATGGACCCGGATCTACGACCAGTACCTGTCCGACACATCGCGTAACAACGCGTTGATCCAGTTGCTCGATATTCGCCACGACCCCACGCAGGCCGACAAGGAAAGTGTTGCCCGTATGTCCGCGGCCAGCAGCCCCCTGTGTCTCGTGTTTAACAAGGCCGACAAGGTTAAAAAAGGGCAGGTAGACCGGCATATCGGTAGCATCCTCTCGAAGCTGGAAGTCGACAACGAAGCCGTTGTGATGACCTTTTCCAGCGTGACCGGAGAAGGCAAAAAGCAGCTCTGGGGCTGGATTATCGAAAAGCTCGGTCTGTGATCGACAAGCAGGAGAATCATGAAAAACGCCAGATTGTTTACACCGGGTCCGACGGCTGTACCGCCCGAGGTACTCGAAACCATGTCGCGTCCGTTGATCCACCACCGGACCGGCC
>CAYUDF010000298.1:0-4929 GCA_964443465.1 uncultured bacterium | reverse complement strand
GTTCGCCGGCGCGGAAGACGACAAACCCCGCAAGGCGCTCGAAGTGCTGGTGCACAAATATTTCCGCATGGAAGTGAGCGATTTGATCTGACAGTCCGGTCCCGCCTGTGGTATTCCATTAGTTATGGGCAAAGAGGAATGGAACCAGAGATACAGCGATTCCGAATACAAATACGGAATCGAACCCAACGTTTTTCTGGCTTCGATGGCCGATCGTATACCGGCCGGCAGGGTGTTGTGCCTGGCCGATGGAGAGGGCCGGAACGGCGTTTTTCTGGCGGGCCTGGGTTACGACGTGACGTCCGTCGACCAGTCGGACGTCGGTCTTGCGAAAGCCGGCCGTCTGGCCGCCGACCGGGGAGTCAAAATCAATCCCGTAGTCGCCGACCTTGCGGATTTCAAAATCGAAGAAAATTACTGGAGTGGAATCGTAACCATCTTCTGCCACCTTCCCCCGGAGCTTCGGCAAAAAGTGCACCACGCGGTCGTGGCAGGCCTGACCGAAAGCGGCGTGTATATTGTTGAAGGGTACACACCCCGTCAGCTGCAGTTCAAGACCGGCGGTCCTCCCGTCGCCGAGCTGATGATGAGACTGGAAGATCTGCGCGATGAACTCCGCGGTCTTCGGCTGGAAGTTGCCCGTGAAATCGACCGCGATATGAGCGAGGGTTCCTGCCATCGCGGCAAGGGCGCCGTCGTACAGGTCGTGGGAATCAGGGAAACACCGTAGCAATTATGTAAAAAGGATCAGGCAAATGTCAGATAAGGCTATTCAGGATTATTATCCGGACGACGTCGCCCACTGCTTCGGCTGTGGCAAGCTGAACGAGCGTGGACACCAGATTAAAACCCGGTGGGATGGCGACGAGACCGTATGCGAATTTACGCCGGAGCCGTATCACACGGCAATTCCGGGTTATGTTTACGGCGGGCTGATCGCCTCGCTGATTGACTGCCACGGCACCGGCAGCGCGGCGGCGGCCGGGTATCGCGCCGAAGGCCGGGAGTTCGATACCGAACCTCCGTTGAGATACGTAACCGCCTCACTGAAAGTAGATTACCTCAAACCCACCCCGTTGGGCCCGCCGCTGGAATTGCGCGGAAGGATCAGGGAAGTGAAGGGGCGCAAGGTCGTGGTAGAAGTATCCCTGTCTGTCGAGGGTGTCGAATGTGCGCGCGGCGAGGTAATCGCCGTCCAGATGCCCGAAAACATGAAAACGGGCGCGGACCGGGCCCACAACGACAGTTGACAAACAGGCTTCAAGGGCCGATTCTGGTAACATCCAGTGAGACGTTTCACCTGAGTTTATCAGCGGAGCATGCATTGATCCGGAGACGGTTGTAACCTCAAACCACCGACTCCGGACAGTCAGGAGCGGGACATGCCCGTCAGTTATTCGTTCGAAGGCATTATATTCAAAATGGTTGCGGAAGGGGAGTACTCTACCCAGGATATGATCGATTGCTTCGATGAAGCCCTGGCCGATCCCGCCCTTCCCGCCAACGCCCGATATCTGCTGGACGTCAGCCGGGCCGATTCCCTCGTGAAACATACCAACGCGGAGATGCTCCGGGTTTTGGGGCATTTCATCCAACGGGCAGACCGCCTCGGCCGTAAGTGTGCCCTTGTAGCGGAACCGCAGGTGCACTACGGCAAGATGCGGATGGCGGCGACATGGGCGCAGGACCAGGGTCTCGACGCCCGCGTCTTCAGAGTTTACGAAGAAGCCGTCCGGTGGCTGCGGGGAGAATTGAAGGAATAATATCCTGCCTTCGAAACACCCGGTCGCCATTGTCAGTTCGCCGGGTTTTCCTCACTGTCTCCGATTCGGTTTCTGATCATGTCCTCGCTGGACCACGGCGCGGGATCACCACCCAGGTACTGGTGAAACCACTCGAGGTGCGCGTTATAATAGAGCGGCATCGATTTCGTCCAGCTCGGCCAGTGGCCGTCGTTTTCAAACACGATCAGTCGTGACGGAACATCGCGCTTGCGCAGCGCTGTGAAGAATTCAAGGCTCTGCGTGTAGGGCACGCGATAGTCCTTCTCCCCGGTGATCACCAGGCAGGGTGTGCTGAAATTTTCGGCGTAGTGATGCGGCGACCACTTCTCATAATCCTCCGATTCCCACGGCGCGCCGCCCAGATCAAACTGCGGGAACCACAGTTCTTCCGTCGCTCCCCACATCGCATCGAGGTCGTACACACCCATCATCGATACGATCGCTTTGAACTTGTCTGTGTGTCCTTCGAACCACATCATCATATAACCGCCGTACGACCAGCCCATCGCCCCCATGCGATTTTCGTCGACGTACGGCAGGGCTGCCATGTGATCGGTCACTGCCATCACGTCGTCATACACCTTGCCGGCCCAGTCGCGTGAGATACCCAGTGTAAAATCCTGTCCGTATCCGCTTGATCCGTGTGGATTTGGAAACGCGATCACGTAACCGGCTCCCGGGTACACCTGCCAGTCACCGCGAAAACTGTCCCACCACATGCCCTGGGGGCCGCCGTGAACGTTGAGTATGAACGGATATTTTTTGTCGGGGTCGAAGTCATGGGGTTTGACGACGTATGTGTGAATCTTTTTACCCGTCGGCGAATCGATCCACAGCTCTTCGGCGGGGAGGATGTCGACGGCGTCTTCGACCGGTTTGTTAAAAACAGTCAGGCGGGTTTTCTTTTTTCCTTTTGTGGTGGAACTCCAGATTTCCTGCGGCGCCCCGATCGCCCGTTGTGACACGACAAACTGTTTGCCGTCGGCCGAAACGTCGTAGGCGTCGATGGTTTTAAAATCGGCCAGCCGTTCAATTTTCCCCGATTTGATATCAATTTTGTGCAGCGGGTTGATACCGGCGATCTCGGCCGTGAAATAGACGACCTTCGAATCCCGCGACCAGTGCAGGCTGCCGACCCAGTAATCGAAATCGTCGGTCAGTACCCGGTTTTCACCGGTCTGCCGGTCGTGGATCGCCAGCCTGAACAGATCGGCCTCAAAGGCGGGAACGCGGTGAGTTATGTAGGCGATATAGCGGCCGTCGGGCGAGTAGGACGGGTTGCCGTCGTACGCCTCGTTGTCGTCGGTGATATTTTTCATTTCCCCGCCGGCAACCGGTACGACAAACAGGTCCTTGTTGGTCGTTTCCCAGTGATTGGGGTCGGCGTTACTGGCCACACAGATCTCGCCTCCGTCGGGCGCGACATCGAGACCGGCGTTTCCGCCACCCGTCATGTAATAGGGAGCGTTCAGTGAGCCGGGTGTCAGGTCTGTGTATTCTCCCCGGTCCATATCAAAGATAAACGTGTGAAATCGTTTTCCGTCATTATAGTGCGTCCAGTGCCGGTACAGCAGGTCATCCGCCATATGCGCGTGGACCGGCCCGTCGTCCATGTCTTCGGCCATTTTTTCGTTACACTCGCTGTCGGCGCCACACTCCGGCCAGACGTCCGTGTAAAACACGACGTGCCGTCCGTCCGACGTCCACATCGGATCATTGACACCCATCGAAAAATCCGTCAGCTGGCTGGCCTCGCCGCCGCCGACCGGCAGCCGCCACACCTGGGCGCCGTTTTCGCGCGTCGAAACAAACAACAGGTTTTTCCCGTCGGGGGACCACCGCGGGTGATAGTCGGCGTCCTTGCCAAACGTGAGCTGTCGCAGGCCGGATCCGTCAATCTTCATAATGTAGATGTCGGAGTTGCTCTTTCCTTTTTCCATACAATGCGAGGTAACGGTGAAGGCGATTGTTTTGCCGTCGGGCGAGATCTGCGGGTCAGATACGTTTTTGAGGTCATACAGATCGGCGATGGTCAGCGCGCGTTTCGCTTCCGGGGCGGTTTGTCCCAAAACAGCGCTCACTCCGAGGATCAAAATGACAAAAGAAAGGATCACCGGTTTCATGTTATTCTCCTGTATGGGAGGTTTGAGCAGATTCAGGGCTGAAATCGAAAAATCAGTATAAACCCCCCTTATCGTTATTTCAAAATTTTCCGTCTGGACTCGTGGTGGAAAACCCCAACGGAGGGGATGACGGGGTGCCTTTCACTTCATACTTTCGCCTGGAACTGTACATTCTCGCCGGCTGGACCATTGCGCTGATGGCGTTGATCGCAGCGGGAATGCGGCTCAGCCAGCTGACGCTCAACGCGGTTTATCGGGAACAACCGGCGGTTCCGTCGGAGACCGGGGCAACGGGGCGGCGGATGCGTGTGTTGTACCGTGCCGTGATTGGTTTAACGTCGATCTTTTTCTATTTCTCGATCCCCCTGATTATCGTCCTGGTGTCCGGTGCTACCGGTCGAATTGTGTTTGACCTGTTCGTTGAGGGCCAGGCGCCCGTCGAGTTGGTCGTTATTGTCGAAATCCTTACCTTTGTGGCGCTGGTTTTGATCTTCCGGAGTCTTTTCGCGCGTTCGGGCGAGGAGGAACCGGGGCGGCGGCTGACCCGGAAGGAAGCCCCGGAGCTGTGGGCGCTGACAGAATCGGTTGCCCGGCGGGTGCAGACGCGCCCGGTCGGCTGGATTTATGTCACACCGGGGACCGAAATCGCCGTTCTGGAGCGCGGCGGTCCGTTGAGAAAACTGGCCGGCCGGGGCCGGCGCTGTCTGTTGCTGGGACTGGGGGCGTTGCCGGGACTACGGCGCGGGCAGTTCGAGTCGATTCTCGCGCATGAGTATGGGCATTTTTCCAACCGCGATACGGCAGGTGGGGACCTCGCCATCCGGGTATCTCAGTCGATCCGACAGATGGGGTTTATGCTGTCGATAAACGGTCTGGACAAGTGGTACAACCCGGCCTGGCTGTTCCTCAACGGATTCAGCCGCATTTTTCTGAGAATTACGGCGGGGGCGTCGCGCCTCCAGGAGATACTGGCCGACCGCTACGCTGCGCTGGCATACGGCGTGGAGCAGCTGGTGGGCGGT
>CAYUDF010000297.1:0-4936 GCA_964443465.1 uncultured bacterium | reverse complement strand
CCTGCTTGAGGGCCGCCATACAACACACCGCCGAACAGTACGGCAGGTGGTTGACGTCTCTCGATCCCGCGCACTGTACAAACGCCACGTTTCCGGGCTTCTCTCCATCGGAAGGCCGGACGATCGCTCCGTCCGTGGGACCCCTTCGCGACGCCAGCCGTTCCATCATCACGTTGGTGACAACATTTGGATAATTACCAAAACCCAGGTTGTCCAGATTTACGGCGTCATACGGCCGCCAACCGGTGGCCACGATCACCGCTCCGACCCTGACACGAATTTCTTCTTCTTCCATTTCCAGATCGATCGCGCCGTCCGGCACTGCTTCTTTCAGTATGACTGCGTCATCATCAGAAAGAGTCTCGCGGTCAATCACGTGTGTAAACGGATACGCCATGTCGTGCGGTAAATAGAGTGCCTTTGTTTTTTTCAACCCGAGGTTAAAATCGTCGTCACGCTCAGACACCAGTAGATCCGGCACTGAATCGTCGATCGGGTGGTCGCCGGTGACAAATCTCGGCTTTATTTTTATTTTTGCCCTGAAGTCACCGACCATACCCGAAAGCTCCTCTACGGTTGCGAGGGTGTGGACGGTAATTCTGGGATTCTGTTTGATGCGGCGTACGTTGATTTCGTATCCGCAGGTGGGCGGGCACATCTTGGGAAAGTACTGGTGTGTCCGGATAACACGACCGCCGAGGTACGCTTCTTTCTCAACAAGGATTACCCTGTAACCAACTTCGGCGACCTCAACGGCCGCCGTCATTCCTGCAATTCCCCCTCCGATAACCAGAACAGGTTTTGCGTTGGTATCCATCAATTCGTCTCTCGATCTGTGTTGTGGCGCTGGCTGTTTGTCTCGCCGGTTCTTCAATCAGGTCGCGCCGGATCAGTTCTTATGATATTTCGCAAACAATCTCCCGTCAAGCTTATTTACAAACAAGTTAACACCTAGCACATCAAGGTTTTACCAGATAAATGACAAGATTGTCATTTATTCGATATAATATGATGTATGTCATATAGTTAACGATACATTTCTGGAGGAAACAGACAAAAAGTGACCTCTACCGGTCAAAATGCCCGTATCGGGGTCAGTTCCAGAATCCGGTCCGGTGGAGGCCGAGGGGCTGACCAAGGAGCAGGTAAAAGTTCCGGCGCCCCCCTTCGGCAAATCCGTAGGCGACATAGATGGGTCCGATGAGCGTATCCAGCCCCAGGAATCCGCTGCCGGCGGCGATTCCGCTTTCCCATTTTATATCGTCCCGGTTCTCATAAACATTTCCGTACTCGACGGACAAGCCCGCGTAAATCGGCGCCATACTGGATTGCCGCATCAATCGGTAAAACACGGCGGAGAGTAACGCCGCGTTCTGGCCGTTGAGTTCATTCAGTTCGAATCCTGACAATCGGGTAAACCCGCCGAGCCGATAGAGGTTTTGTACCGGCGCGTCGTTGTCGCGCGTGGCCTCGAACAACCCCGAAAACAGTCCTCTATTTCGTCCGATCGAGCAGGCAAGTGATCCCTTGATTCGACCCTGTTCGTAGTTGACGTCCGATCCCAGCTCCTCCAACCCAGCCGTTGCCCTTACACGCAGTAATCCCCCTTGACTCGGAAACCTGACGTCGTCCAGTTCATCGATGTAGAATTGTAAATACAACTCTCCCGTATCGAAGTCACTGTCGGGTATGCCGGGGTCTCCCACCTGCACCTCAATCGTTCCCGCTTCCCTCAACACACCGGCCCTGAATTCACCCCACGTCCCCAGTTCACGTCCGAGAGACAGGTCAACCCCGTATCGCCTGATACCGAGTTCCGATATTTTGTTGCCGTCCCCATCGAACAGGTTCCACGCCTCTTCACCGGCAAACAGTCGTATATCGCCGAATTTTCGCAAGCCGTGATCGAACGGCTGATAAAACTCGGTAAAAACACCTGGTTCCTTGCCGAGTTGGAGTCCCGTGCGCCACTCGCCGTTGAGGCGGTTTACCGCCATTCGGGTGTACGCGACTGCGATATTAAAATTGGGACCTTCGTAGTCTTCGTACACAACCACACCAAACTGCAGGTAATTGGGCCCCCACGAATTTTCCCGGGCGGACACAGTCAATATGTTTTGTCCGGATTCCTCGTTGATATCGTAATAAACCGATTCGAACAGACCCAGACCGTAGATCCGGCCGAGGTTTTTTTCGATCTGGTCTACGTCGATCGGTTGTCCGTTTTCCACTTCCAGTTTTGACAGGATCACACCGTCGGATACACGCGACTGGTTGACCACCCGGACATCATCCACAACAGGTTTCGGGGCGGACAGCTGCCCGCCCGGACGGGCGGTCGCTTTGTATTCCTGTTCTGATACCGAAAGAACCTGGAGTTCTTCGCTTACGGCCTCCGCTCCGGCGACGCCGAGGGGAATTGCCTCGGCGGCGCGGTCGAAAGAGGCCGTTGTGATGTCACCCAGTTCCGGCCTGATAAAAACGTCCCTGGCACCAAGTGAATCAATCTGTCTGTCGGTATTGCGACGCGTCATTATAGTGATGAGTTGCCCGGCCACGGCCAGCACGGATTCAAGCTGTTCCCGGTCTTCGAGCGGTGTCCCGATATCGCAGGCGATCACGATGTCGGCGCCCATCCCGCGCACCACATCGATGGGCAGATTGGCGCTGATTCCACCGTCCACCAGCAACAAACCATCGATCTCCCTCGGGGCAAACACAACTGGAATCGCCATGCTGGCGCGAATCACCAGCGCCAGATCGCCGCTGCCAAAAACAACGGCTTCGCCGGTCTCCAGGTTGGCCGCGACAGCGCGATACGGGATTACCAGATCGTCGAAATCCCGGACCGTCACGACGGGTAACGTAAGCCGCTTGAGCAGCAGGTCGATCTTTTGACCGTCGATAACACCGGGCGGAAATCTCAGTTCACCGCCGGAGAACCCGGCTTTGTGTTTGACGAGGAACAGGTCGTCATCGCGTTTTCTGCGAAACGATCGCCCTCTTCTTTCCGGCCGGTCATCAAAAGTGTCCGCCCAGTCTATCTGCGTCAACACCTCTTCCATTTCGTCCACCGTGTACCCCGACGCGTACAGACCTGCGATAATCGCGCCCATGCTGGTGCCGGCGATATAGTCCACGGGTATCCGGTACTCCTGGAGCACCCGCAACACACCGATGTGCGCCGCGCCTCGCGCGCCACCACCGCCGAGCGCAAGGCCGATCTTCGGACGCAAACCGGAACCGGAAGTCTCTGTGTCCGATATAGCGAGTTCGGGCAGGAAAAGCGCCAGGCAGATGAAAGTGAATAACAACAAAAGACGGGGAGCCATTGAAAACGTCCTATATAATGTAGCCCAGCATAAAAACAAAACCGTAGGTCTTGAAATCATCTTCTTCGATCGTGTGGGTGCTGCCGTTGATTTCGAAATCTCCGGTGAGCAGAACATTGGTAAATCCGTAATACACCCTGGCGTCCAGCGTCAAAAGACCGCTCCCCACCTCGTATCCAAAACCTCCCCCGGCTACCAGGCCGAAATCGGATACGTGCGTGATGCTGCCGATATCCACCGTTGCCGACAGGATGGATGCGGAAAACTCCAGTTCTGAACTCAGGCTGTACGAAATACTCGGCCCGGCAAAAACGAACGGTTTGAACTTGCCCTTCAGCGGGACCTGGTACCGGAGAAGGATCGGCAGCTCGACATAAGTGAAGGTCGCGGCCACATCCACCAGTATGATCCCCTCGTACAGGTTGGATTTCACGCCTTTCTGCGTGTAGAGCAGTTCGGGCTGGATCGCCAGTTGATCGTTGAATTCGTAGAGCAGCACCATCCCGCCTGTGAATCCAGCCTTGGCTTCCTTGTACGGCTCCCAGTAGTCGGGCGTCTCGGTTATACCGGAATAATTGAAACCGACTTTGGCGCCAACTGACAGGTCGCCTGCCGCGGCCGCTCCGTGTGACGTCATGAAAAACACAATAACCACAAATATCAAGCGGCGGAGATTCACAACAATTGTCCTCTCAGAATTTGTATCCGGCCCCGAACGTAATGGTGACCAGGCTCAAGTTTCCGATACCAAACGCGCCGTTGTTACAGATAAAACCTTCCACCCCGGGGGGTAACACAGAAAAATCCACGTTTCCAAAATCCAGGTACTTCAGGGTCCCACCAAAACTCCAGTGGTCGTTTATGTAGTAGTCCAGTCCGAGGTTCAGTCCCAGCGCGACATCCATGCTCACTTCGATATCCGCCGCCGGTTTGCCGGACGCGCTCAGCCCGGTTCCGACGATAAACCCGGCGTAAACATCCGTTTTTCCGCCGGTCAGGAAATGATAGTTCCCCCCGAGTGTTGGCAATATAAAGTTGGGCGCGCCGGCAACGTCGATTCCCGCCACTTCGAATTTCAATTCGACCAGTTCCCACCAGTACAGAAAACTGAGCTCGATTCCGAACCTGCGCGCCAGCACGTACTCGAAACTGCCCAGGACTCCAACCGTGTTGTTGACATCTATAGAAGCGCTGAAATCAAGAAATGAGAAAATAGAGGCGCTGCAATCGTTCCACGCCGCCACGTGATTGTCCCCCGTGGTAACACTGGCCAGACCCTGTACTTTGAGAATACCCCAATGAGACCGGCCGGTTTCGCTGGATTGGGCGTGGGAATCGAAGACTGGCCAGCAAACAAAAACCAGCAGAAGCAGGAGAACCAGTGGCCGCCAACAAGTGTCAAACCTGGGAAACATACAGAAATCCTTTGCAAAAGAATCAGAGCGAATAAAGTATAACCCGACCCTATACTCCTGTCAATTTCGCAAGCATTTAAATGCCATTTGGTTACCACTCTGATCCGCAGATCATCACAATTTTTGATTTCGTTGGCATCTGCCATGTGCATAAATTATCTTAATCTATTGATAATGGAGCTTGTGTTG
>CAYUDF010000296.1:0-4942 GCA_964443465.1 uncultured bacterium | reverse complement strand
TTTGTCGCGCCTGGATTCATACCCAATGCCACGTAGAATGGTTTTCTCGATTGTTGTGGCGGTGATCGCTTTTGCGATTGGAGCGGGTCTCACAGTCGGTTACATAATTCATCACACCACTAGTGATCCGATTACACAGGTCCGCGGCCGGAACGGCCAGTTACGGGTCCCGTTCGAAGTCTGGGAAATCGCGTGGGACGGACAACCTTCCGTGGTTGTGGCGCCGTGGGGCGAGTCTTACCAGCCCGAAGGGATGTATCTTTTCCATTCGGGGTCCGGGATATGTGTCTATAACCCCTTCGAAGTAGACAAACACAGGTCTCCGGAATTTATTGCTTTCCAGATCGACCGCGCGGTGGAAAGAGTTCATGGAATCCAGGAGAAGATCTCAAGTAAAACCGGAGCCCCACTTGATTCGGTTTTTGCGAATGAATTCAAGGGAGAGAAATACACGGTGGAAACTTCGTTGTATAAAAGATCGGAACTGCGGTCGCGAACGCAGGCGGTGGTTTTAATGGGGTGGGCAGTTCTTTTTGCTGTCCTGGTTGGTGTGTGGTGGCGGCGTTTCAGACCGGCCGCGGATGTCG
This sequence comes from uncultured bacterium, assembly GCA_964443465.1. Classification (GTDB taxonomy): domain Bacteria; phylum Krumholzibacteriota; class Krumholzibacteriia; order WVZY01; family JAKEHA01; genus CAYUDF01. The sequence goes on along the minus strand of CAYUDF010000296.1, from coordinate 4,355 downwards.
TGTGGACACGCTGGTTTGTTATACTGTTTTTTTCCGTGCCGTACGTGGTGTTGTTCGGGCTCATGATTCTGGCCACCCGGGGAGTGGTCAGTGCGGATGCGGTGCTGGCGTTGACGATGATCGCGTTACGGTCGCTGGCGGAATGGATTCCACTGGGTACCGGATTGCTGTGGACGATAACAGCGTTTTTCGGCCTGGCCAGTCTGTGGTACGTCCAGCGGTGTTACACAGAAGCCGAAGCGCCGTTTCAATGCGGCGTAAAAAGCCTTTTGAGCGAATACTGATAGAATTTAAACGGGTCGTTTCGAATATATCGCCGATCCGGTGGTAACCAGGGAGTACATTATGCTGCTGAGAAAATACACAGACTATCAAACAAGACTCGGCCTGGGGCAGTTGTTCGGCATCATAGGCCTGATCGGCCTGGTTGCCAGCGGAACACTGGGTAACCCGAGCGTACTGGTACTGTTTATGAGCGAATCCCGTTTATTTGACTTCCTGAGGGGGTTCATGGCCGGAATCTCGGGGACGATGCTGGGTTTGTCGCTTGTATTCAGCGCGGCCGCACTGGCCACCATCCGTAACTCCCGAAATCCGGAGAACTAGTCGACTAAATGAATACACAGTTTTTCAGCCGGTTCGCTGCCGACACGGCAATTACGAAATCCGCACCCCGATTTTTCTCCAGATCGGAGCCCGTCAAACCGGAGTTCGTTTTACGTGTGGCGGGCCGGCTATTTTTTTGAGGTGGTGACACAATATATGAACACGGTCGAACTGGAAGGTATTACTAAATCATTCGGCAAACACACCGCTGTGGATGATCTTACACTCGCGGTGCCGGAGGGATGTGTGTACGGCTTCATCGGGCCGAACGGTTCGGGCAAGACAACAACGCTGCGCATGATCATGAATATTTTTTATCCCGACAGCGGCGCCATCCGGATATTCGGCGCATCCCACACCGGGGCGAGCACCGACAAGATCGGGTATCTTCCGGAAGAGCGCGGTTTGTACAAAAAAATGAAGGTCAGGGAAATTCTTCGCTTTTATGGCGAGTTAAAGGCCGGCTCCGATGTCCGCGATGAGGTCGACCAGTGGCTGGACCGCTTCGACCTGGCCGAGTGGGGAGACAAAAAGGTAGAAACACTCAGCAAAGGTATGAGCCAGAAAGTCCAGTTTATTGCAGCCGTTGTAGCGCGTCCCAAACTGCTTATCCTGGATGAACCTTTCAGTGGTCTCGACCCGGTCAACATGGACGTGCTTAGAACAGCGGTTCTGGATCTGCAGTCAAACGGCACTACCGTGATTTTCAGCACCCACGACATGGGTGTCGCCGAGCGGATGTGCGACTTTATATTTATGATCTTCAAAGGCGGCAAGGTGCTCGACGGCACGCTGGAAGCGATTCAGGACGAGTATGGAAACGACACGCTCAAGGTGCGCGTCGACGGCGGCGCCGGGGTGCTGGACGGGCTGGATGGCGTGGAAAAGATCAACGACTTCGGCCAGGAGCAGGAGTTGCGGTTGGCGCCACAGAGCGATTCTCAGGAAGTGCTGAAAAACATCATGTCGCGATCGCGAGTGAAACGGTTCGAGATGGCCAAACCATCGCTGCACGACATCTTCGTCCGGATTGCCGGGCCGGATGCGGCGGAGGCCGGCGCTGAAAATGGTGCCACGACTTCGGGTGGTAAGTACCATGCGTAAGATCCTGAAAATCGCACAACGCGAATACAAGGCGTCTGTTCGCACCAAGGGATTTGTGGTCGGCCTGGTGGTCGCGCCGCTGTTGATGAGCGGAAGCCTGATCGCGATGTTATTACTCGAAGACCGTGTAGACACGACGGACAAGAAGCTGGCCGTGATTGACCGGTCGGGCATTATAGACACCGCGCTGGTCGTGGCGGCGAACGACAGAAATTCGACGGAAATTCATGATGAGTCAGGAAAAAAAGTAAAGCCGGCCTACCTCCTGGAAATTGTAGTGCCTGACAACAATGATCCCTCCGCACAACGCCTGCAACTGTCAGATCGTGTGAGGCGGGGCGACCTGTACGCGTTTATCGATATCGGGCCGGACGTATTGCACCCCGGTCCCGACATCGAAACGGACCGCATCTACTACCATGCCGAAAACGCCGCCCTGGACGACCTGCGGCGCTGGGTCCAGTGGCCGGTCAATAACCAGCTTCGCAGCGCGAGGCTGGCGGACGGCGGTGTGGACGTAGAGTCCCTGCCGGACCTGTTTTCCTGGGTGTCGGTGGAGGGTCTGGGTCTGGTATCGGTGGACAAAGAAACGGGCGCTGTAAAGGATGCCGAACGCAGCGACGAAGGAAAGGCGATCGGTATGCCGATGGCGATGATGATGTTGCTGTTTATGATGATCATGATGGGCGCGATGCCGCTGTTGAATTCTGTGACGGAAGAAAAAATGCAGCGGATCGCCGAAGTGCTGCTGGGATCGGTCAAACCGTCGGAATTTATGGCCGGCAAAATACTGGGTGGCCTGGGTGTCTCGCTGACGGCTTCCGCCGTATATATTGTGGGCGGCGCCCTGTATCTGCATTTTATGGATCTGAAGGAATATATTCCCTACGATGTCCTGCCGTGGTTTTTTGCCTATATGATCGCCGCGATCGTGATGATGGGTGCGATGCTTGCCGCCGTTGGCGCGTCGGTATCCGATGCCAAGGACGCGCAATCGCTGATGTTTCCAGCGATGCTGCCGATGATGATTCCGATGTTTGTGTGGTTTCCGGTACTCAAGGAACCGTTGAGCAGTTTTGCGACGGGCATGTCGCTCATACCGCCGTTCACGCCGATGCTGATGCTGGTGCGACAGACATCCCCCATGACGATTCCGGCATGGCAACCGTGGGTGGGATTGGCTGGTGTGCTGGTGGTAGCGGCTCTTGCCGTCCTGGCCGGTGGACGGATCTTCCGCGTGGGTATTCTGATGCAGGGAAAACCTCCGAAACCGGCCGACCTGATCCGATGGGCGATCAAGGGGTAACCATGTTTGTGCCTCGGACCCGCAAACAAATGATTGCTTCCCCTGTCCTGTGAAGGCTTCGAATAAATCGATGAAACATATGGCGATCTGCTTCGTATCTAGACACATAAGTCTTGTTCTTCGTTGTTGTGCGCGCACTCAGCGCACGGGATTCGCGTAACCAACAACTCGTACAGTTTTGGCAAGGGCGTGGGCCGTTGTCTTCGGCGGCGATTCATCCATCAAAACGAAAACGACGGCCCGTTTCACTTTGCTCAGCGGCAGCTGAGCGGAGTACGTGTCTTCATCGGGCGGGATGCCGGCCCAAGTCGTTATCGACACCTTACTCGACCTGATCCCGTGCTTGTCGCCCGGTGGAGGCATACTTACCAGCCGAAAATATAGCGGAGGCGGGATAAATAGTTTCAGGATCAATCACAGCACCTTTGGCTGTGATTTTGTTGTTATACAACCGAAACATCTCTGTACACTGTCCGTATTATGACTTATTGGTCCGGAATCCGGAATGTTCCGACTGATTATGAAAGAAGGTAAACAATGGCCGACCAACTGTATCTGCACGAAGAAATCCTGCTCCTGGCGCTGAGAGACCACAAGGGCACCATCGCGTCTGGAACGAATTACCAGTACGCCATCGGCGGGGCTGTCCTTGCTGAACTCATACTGGAGGGCCGGGTGGCGGTTGACGCCGAGAAAAAGAAAAAATTCCTCCGGCTTGTCGATTCCAGGCCGTTTGGTGATCCGATAATGGACGAATGTCTCAAAAAAGTAACCGACGCAAAAAAACGCGCGCAGCTGCAAACGTGGGTTTCAAGGTTTGCCGGGGTGAAAAAGCTGAAGGACAAGGCGGCGATCCAGCTGTGCCGCAAGAACATCCTGCGGGCCGATGAGGACAAGGTGCTGTTTGTGTTTACGCGCAAGGTTTATCCGGAGCTCAATCCCCGCCCCGAACGCGAGATTATGAAACGGCTGGACAAAGCGATCTTTACCGATACACAAACGGTACAGCCGAGAACAGCCGTGCTGATTTCGCTGGCGAAAAGCGCCAACGTGCTGAAGGTAAATTTTGACAGGAAAGAATTGAAGCGTCGCAAGAAAAGAATTGAACAGGTAATAAACGGCGACGTCGCCGGAAAGGCGACCAAGGAAGCGATCAAGGCGATGCAGGCCGCCGTTATGGTGACCGTAATGGTGACGACGTCGTGAGATCGCATCCGGAAACAGTGGAATAAGCCCAACGAAACGGACCCCGCATGAACCGCTACAGACTTATTATTATCGCCCTGGCTTCGCTGTCACTTCTCGCACTGGAAATGGTATGGACCCGTATCTTTTCGGC
>CAYUDF010000295.1:0-4957 GCA_964443465.1 uncultured bacterium | reverse complement strand
GATGGTCGCTGTCGGGGGGACGCGCGGAAATACGCAGGCCGATCCACACAATCATTGCTGTGACGCCGTCGGCCGTCGATTCGATACCATCGGCTACCAGCGCGTAGGAGTTTCCGAATATACCGGCGGCGACTTTTGACACGGCGAGCAGGATGTTTATAACAAACACCACACCCGATGTCCTCATTCCTTTTTTGATCGGTTCCATCCGGTTATCCTTAAGAATTATAGCCAGTCGCGGGTCCTGACGTCAGCCCACCCCGCCGTGCTCGGGGGCTGCGCGCGGCGGGGGCCCCGCCTGACGCCACCCGCGACTGCCCGCTGGATGCCTTGTATGATGTATGCTAATCTGATCTCATGAAAACACAAACTAGAAAAACCGTTGTAACGGCCGCTTGTGTCGCTTTTTTGCTGATCTGTGCCGCCGGGGCGGTCGCACAGGACGACCCGGTGACCCGATCGCGCGAGTTGTACCAGAAGGCGATGACCTTCTACAACGAAAAAGAATACAGCTCTTATCTGGCCACGATGGTCGAAATTAACGATCTCAGGAGCCGTCATCCCGCTGTGACCTATAACCTTGCCGGCGCGTATGCACTGACGGGCCAGGAGGAAGAGGCGCTGCGGTGGCTGGGCAGACTGGCCGATATGGGGCTGTTTGCCAGCCCGGAAGAAGACACCGATTTCGATTCGATACGGGACTCGGAGGGTTTTGCCGCCGTCCTGGAACGGTTTGGCGCCAACGCGAAACCGGTGGGCAACAGCGAAACTGTTTTTACAATACCCCAGAAAAAGCTGATTCCCGAGGGGATCGCCCACGATCCGCTCACGGGAAATTTTTACGTAAGCAGCGTGTACAAGCGGGAAATCGTTGAAGTTTTACCGGGAGAAACCCACATATCGGGCCGGACCCATGTTCCGGAATCGAGGACGTTCGCCACGTGGGAACGGGGCGACGGCTTGTGGAGTGTTTTTGCGCTGTGTGTCGACCCGAACCGCCGGGTGCTGTGGGCGTGCTCGTCCGCCATCGAACAGACACCCGGAATCGAAGAAAATCTTCTCGGTTTTGCGGGGGTATTTGAGTACGACCTGACCACGCGCCGTTTGATCAATCGGTATGTGCTGTCCAACCGGCGGGCGAAACACCTGTTCGGGGACATGACCCTCAGTCGTGCCGGCTTCATTTATGTGTCTGATTCGCTGGACAGGGCGATCTACCGTCTGGACGGCGCGACGGGCACGTTTGACCGCTGGCTGGAATCAGATTTGTTTGTCTCGCCCCAGGGCCTCGCATTGTCCGGCGACGAACGGGTTCTTTTTGTTGCCGACTACTCCCACGGGATTTTCCGGGTTGGAGTAAACGACCGGGCGGTACGGTTATTACCGTATCCCGACGATATGACGATGCTCGGAATAGACGGCCTTGCCTGGCACGACGGCGACCTGGTCGCAATCCAGAACGGTGTACGGCCACACCGGGTGATCCGGCTCAAACTGAACAAAAATATGGATCGGATCGTGGGCTGGGAAGTGCTCGAGGCCAACCACCCCGGTTTCGACGAACCCACTCTGGGTGTTGTTGTACGGGAGTCTTCGGGTCGGGGCGCTAACGGCGGGAGTGCGTTATTTTATTATGTGGCCAACAGCCATTGGGGCGCATTTGACAGACAGGGTAATCTGCGCGAAAACGCCGAGCTTACAGTGCCCCTGGTTCTCCGGTTGCCGCTCGACTAAACCGGGTATCGCGCCTAGTCAGCTGTGAGTTTTCCTACGGTCGTTTCGGTTAACGCACCGTCCGCGTAGAGCACGACGGGACCGTTGTCGTTTTTCAGATCGTCCCGTCCGGCGATCCGGCTTTGTTGGCCCGCCTGTCTCAGGCACCAGACGGCCAGCCCGCGAGTCTGGGGATCGGGGCTGTCGAGGCAGGATTCCACCGCGGAAAGAACAGGATTTATTTTGTCCGGCGCGACTGGCGCCAGCCGGCCGATTGCCCACAGGACGGCCGGGCGGAACCCGCTGTCCAGGTCCTCTTCGGCCATTTCATCAATCAGAGCTAGTGTGATCGGCAGGTAATCGGCGAACAGCTCGGGCTGCCTGCTGATAATTTCCGCCATCGCCTGGGGGGCGTGCCGGCATATGCCGCCCGATTCCTCGCTGAGCAGCCAGTGGAGCCGACGCAGGTGACTGCGGACGAAGTCGGGATTTTTCTTTGATATCTGATCCGCCGCTACACCCATCGCTTCCACCGCGCGCCACGCCACCAGCGGATCCGGGTCAAAAGTGATCGACACCAGTGTTCCCAGGACGCGTTTCCTGCGCGATGCGATCGCGGCAATTTCCCCGAATTCCCGCGCTTCCAGCAATTGTCTGATTTGTGTTTTCATTGTGTCGACATTGTAGCACGAACCGCCGCGTTGGGAAATAAATCAGCCCCGGCGGCGGTTGAATTCCGCGTCGCCGGGGCTTCCAGCATAAAAATTTCGGACACCGGTGCCGATCTAACCGATTGCTTCCTTGATCTTGCCAAGAAGCAGGTCTTTGTCGATCGGTTTCTCGATAAAAGCAAACGGTTTGGGCATTGTTTTGTGATCGCGCGAAAACAAATCCTTGTAACGCGTCACACCGCTGCAGATGATTACCGGAATCTTGCTCAATTCCGGATCTTTGGCCAGTGCCCTGTAGAACTTCTGTCCCGTTTCTTCCGGCATGATGATATCGAGCGAGATGAGATCCGGCTTGAACTGTTTAACCTTGGGCATGGCGGTAGCGCCGTCGTCCGCGGTGTCGGTCTCGTAGCCGGCCTCCTGGTACAATACTTCCAGGTAGGTCCGGATATCGGCTTCGTCATCAACAACCAGTATTTTCTTTGCCACTTAGTTTCCTCCTCGCCTGACTAGTGCCATTCCCACTCAAGGAAAGGTTCGTCGGACTTTATATCGACCATCGCGTTGACGATCAGTTCTACCAGGCCGCCGTAAAATATGTTGCACGTTTCAAAAACTTTGTAGTGTGCAAACGTATCACGAATCGCACCCTTGCAGTTGGAACACGGCGCGCAGACATATTTCTTCTGCTCCGGTTCGATGACGTCCTGGAACACGTTCAGGATCTGGCGTAATTTCATTCGGGCGGACAACATGTTGCGCCAGTCCGGAAAACCGCCGTGCTGGGTGATGGCAAAACCGCTACCGCCGCCGCAACAGTAGTTGTGGACGCCGTGTGGTGTCATTTCGCGGAAGTTGTTGGATACGGCCTTGAGAACTTCACGCTGTGGCTGGACAACACCCATCAGGCGCACGAGGTTGCACGGGTCGTGCAGCGTGGTGATGATGTCATCGTTACGCGACGCGTCAAGGTTCAGTTTTCCTTTTTTAATGATATCGTGCAGCAGTGTCAGCGAACTTTCGCGGGGAATATTGTATTCACCGGTGAACACGCGGTCGGCGATGACCGTCATCGCCTTGTGGGCGTGACCACATTCTCCGAGTACGATCTTTTTGACGCCCAGTTTTTTTGCCGTTTCGGCATGTTTGAGTGCTACCTTGGCAAACTGGATGTCGTCGTACCACACACCGTAATTGACGCTGTCGTAGCCGATGATGTCGCTGGAAAGCGTGTAATTGATTCCGGCGGCTTCCATGATGATCGCAAACGCCTCGGGATTTTCCGGCCAGGCGAGGTACTCGCCGGCGTTGTGGATCAGCAGGATGTCGGCGCCTTCCTTGTCCATCGGCCATTTGAACTTCATATTAACGCGTTCTTCGACCTCTTCTTCGAGGAATTCGATGTTGTCGAGGAACGCCGGGGGCGTCATGCCGGTGCTGGAGCCGGTATCGAGCTGCTGTACCGAACCCTTCGTGTGCAGTGGTTCGACGGTGATACCCATCTCCTGGCTGAAGATCTTGCGGATCTCGCGAGTGACAAGGCCATTGTCCACGCCGATGGGGCAGGTTTGCGCGCAGCGGCGGCAGATGGTGCAACGATAGCATAGCTCCATCAACCGTGAGATCATCGTCCAGTTGGCCTCGATCTCTTCTCCGGAAATCTTTGCCAGAAACTTGCCGCCTTTTTTGACATAGTTCTTGTACAGACGACGAAGGAGATCGGCGCGAAACGTCGGGCGGTAGATTTCCTGTCCGCCGGACTCCGTGTAGATCGGGCAGGCGCCCGAGCACGTCTGGCACCTGGCGCAGTATTCGATCGTGAGGAACAACGGTTGCAGGAAACCCCAGTTGTTGCCCGGTTCGAACAGTTTACCCAGCCCCGAAAGGAACTGGCCGACCAACTCACGTTTTTCTTCTTCGGTCTCCGGGCGCGGAAATTTAACAGCGGCGATACCGTCGAGATCGCATTCGTATTTTTCCTGCGCTTCGCCTTTGAGCTGCTGGAACACCGGCTCCAGTTCGGGTTTGTCGTAGGGGAGTGGGAGCGGCTCCCATTCCGATGGATCGAGATCTACGAGCTGCCCGGCGCTGCAGCAGAATTCCTTGATGGATGTTTTCTTTTTGTCGCTATTCTTCATTTCCGCCTCCCTCATCTGTTGCGGCTTCTGCCCATGTGCCGGTTTTAATGTGTGGCGCCGCCCAGTTCTGCTTGTAACCGAGCGCCTCCTGTACTCTCTTTTCCATATCGCTACCCCGGAGATTGGGGTGGTCTTCCCAACGAACCTTGTGATAGGTGAAATACTTGCCCACAAAATGGGTCATGTGGGTGAAGGGGAGATAGATAAGAAATACCGCGGCCATAACCATGTGGAAAGCAAAACCGGTTGATGCGGCCGCCGTCGGTTTAAATGACACTAGATCTGTAAAAAACCCGCGCAGCGCTACGTAAGAAATGTCCTCCGTCGCCCACACTACCAGGCCGCTGGCAAAAACGGCGAATAACAGGACTACGTTGAAATAATCGCTGCGTACCGAAGTGCGGCGGAGCTGTGTGTTGAATATCCGGCTGAAAA
>CAYUDF010000294.1:0-4965 GCA_964443465.1 uncultured bacterium | reverse complement strand
CGTGCGACTTTTCCGCTGTCGCCGCTTGCACTCTGGATTCGTACCGAGATGCGCTCCGCTTCCAGAACGTCGGCTACCAGACGCGACACAAAGTCGCAAAGATCATCGAAAGTGTGACAGGTCAGCAATACCGGGGCGGCGTCGGAAACCTTGGCCAGCGCTTCCAGCTCCCGGCGCAGGTTTTTTTCCCTTTTTTCGGAAACCAGAAAACGGCTCAGTTCCAGGTTCACAGAATCCTTGATGACCAGAAATTCGTCAAGATTGTGGGGATCGCTGAACTCGAGCATCAGGACGCCCAGGGCGTCTTTGAGATACAGCGGTACAAACGCAAATGAGGACAATAACGGATCGGGCTCCCCCCGTCGTTCCACAGACTCGGTCAACACAATCGTACGGCGCTCCAGGTAGGCCCTCGACAGCGCTCCTCGTTCACACCGCACCATTTCGGGGTGGACGGTGTATCTCCTGTTGGAGCCTCCCAGCACCAGCCAGTCCCCTTCCTGCGTACCCACAAACAACTCGACCGTATCGGCGGCGACCAGTTCTCCCAGCATGTTGGAGATCAGTGAAAACTTGGCCTGCGTGGAAATCGTCTTGTCGGACAGTTCACCCATTGTCCGGCGCAGGTTCATTTCCTTGTGACGGATCTGGGTTTCCTGCAGCTTGAGCGATTCGCTTAGAACGCGTGAGATCCGATGATTCAGCCGCTGAAGGGCCGCGAGCCCCTCTTCGGTCATTTCCCGGGTTTCTGAGTCCGAGGATACGTTCAACACGCCCAGCAGCCTGTTTTCCCACTCCAGCGGTACCGATATCGCCGACCGGATTCCGGCCCGGTCCCTGTCCGCGGGATACAGTGTGCCGTCTGGAGATTCCTTGATCAGCTTGCCCTTGCGTTCTTTGGCGACGACACCGGCGATACCTTCACCCAGCTTCTGCCGCGTGTTTCGGACAACTCTCTCGCTCAAACCGGTGGCGTAGGCGATATAAAGTTCACCGGATTCGCTGGAGTACAGCATGATCGATCCCGCCGTCGCGCGGGCGGCCTGTACGGCGACATCCAGAAGGAACTTGAGCAGTTGCTTGCGGTCAAACAGACGTTCGAAAGCGGCCAGCGTGTCATCGACGGAGTACGTGTCGTCGGGTTCGTCGGCCTCCACCGGTTCCGCCGCCGGCGACGTGGCGGAACGAAACATCGTCATCGCCTCTGTCTGGCTGACGATTCTCGCTCCCGACGCGGACAGTAAAGTCATTTCTTCCTGGAACATTGCCCGGGGTTCGCTCACAACGACATACTCAATCCCCGCGAATCCACCCAGGCTATCCAGGTCGCTCGGGTGGGCAATGCCGAGAATTTCGGCAATTTCCAGACCGACGGCGCCGGGATCCCGGTCATAAACAAAAGCGATTTCCACCTGTGGCTGCTTGTGCAGCTCGCCCAGCACGTACAGGTCTTTTTCCTGTCCGCCAAGCAGACAACATCGTATCTGATTATTATTCATAATGATATGGGTCGCTCTTCGTGTTGTGCAGCAAGCTCCCTGCTCACGCTGAACAGACGAATCGTTATGAATATAGCAAATAGCGGACCATATTCGCCCATAAGGCCGTATCGTTCCGAGGGCCGGGAGCAGACAGGCGGGCTCAGTCGTCCAGGGACTGCTTGAGGTCTTTGAGAAACTTCAGCGCGTCGAGTGGGGTTGAGTTGTCGATATCAAAGCCGCTAACGGCTTCCTGGAGCTTCTTGACGGTTTCGCCGGCTGACTCACGCGACGCCTTTTCGTCGGGTGGTTGCGAACCTCCGAACAGGTTGAACTGTCCCAGATTGGGCCCGACATCCAGCCCCTTGTTGAACAGATTCCGGCGCAGTTCGAGGGATTCCAGTATCTCTTCCGCCCGTTTCAGCACGTGTGGAGGCAGGCCGGCCACTCTCGCAGCGTGGATGCCAAAACTTTTGTCGCTGGTCCCGGGTACGATTTTACGCAAAAACACGATACCCGATTCCCATTCCTTAATGGTGATCTTGAGGTTGATCAGGCGCGGGTATTGACTGCGCAATTGGGTGAGCTCGTGAAAGTGGGTCGCGAACAACGACCGGGGCCTCGCCTTTATGCCCTGCAGGAGGTATTCGGTGACGGCCCACGCGATGCTGAGGCCATCATACGTGCTGGTTCCTCTGCCGATTTCGTCGAGCAGCACCAGACTGCGGTCGGTCATTTTTTGCAGAATATTGGCCGTCTCGTTCATCTCGACCAGAAATGTGGATTCACCGCGGCTCAGGCGGTCGCTGGCGCCCACGCGGGTGAATATCTGGTCTACGAGACCGATCCGGGCCTCTTCGGCCGGCACAAACGATCCTATTTGCGCCAGGAGCACGATTAGAGCTGTCTGCCGGAGAAAAGTACTCTTTCCCGACATATTGGGCCCCGTTATAAGGCCGAACTGCCTGCGCTCCGGGTCCAGTTTGAGATCGTTGGGGACAAACGGCTCCCGGCCCAGCCGCTCCAGGACTGGGTGTCGTCCGCCGACAATTTCAATTTTCATAGAGTCGTCCACAAATGGCCGCTTGAAACCGTAGAGCCGGGCGGCGGCGGCGAGCGACTGTATGGTGTCGATTCCCGCTATAGCGGCGGCGGTTGTCTGAAGATCGGCCGTGTGCAGGGCGACCGTGTCGCATAACTTGTCATAGAGACGCTGCTCGCAGGCGATCCGCTTGTCTTCCGCTTCGAGGATGTGCTGTTCTTTATTTTTTAGTTCCTCTGTATAGAAGCGCTGGGACGATACCAGTGTCTGCTTCGGAATATAATCCGCGGGCACGCGGTCGGCGTTTGCGTTGGAAACCTCGATAAAATAACCAAACACCCTGTTGTAACCCACCTTCAGCGCGGATATTCCCGTGCGATCCCTTTCGCGCGATTCCATGTCGGCAATCCACCGCCGGGCAGACTCGCTGCCTCCGATCAACCCGTCCAGCTCGGGGTCAAATCCCTTGGCTATGACGCCGCCATCCCTGAGGTGCCCGGGAGGATCCGGAACAATGGCGCGCTCAAGCGTATTACACAATTTCCGGTGATCGCCAAGGCGGCCAAGCGACGAGCGAAGGAAGTCTGACTGCCAGCCTTCCAGGGTGGTCTTCAGTTCGGGTACTTTTTCCAGCGACTCACGGAGCGCGTGGAATTCCCTTGGAATAGCCTTGTGGGCGGCGATTCGTGCGGACAACCGCTGAATATCAACAACACGTTTCAACGTCCGGATGAGTTCCTCGAACCGGGTGCTGTCCTGCTGGATTTCAGTGACCGCTTCGAGGCGGGCCTCGATGAGCGCCGAATTCGCCAGCGGTTTCTGGAGCCAGCGCCGGATCTCTCTCCCCCCCATCGGCGTAAGTGTCTTGTCGATGGTGTGGATCACCGTCGCCTTGGCAAATCCGCCACGCAGGGGTTCGAACAACTCCAGGTTGGATATCGTTTCCTCGTCCAGCGACAGAAATGACACACCGGCCAGTTTTTCGATTCCCACGACGTGCGGCATCTCAAAATCCCGCAGGTTGTGGCAGTGCGAGAGCAACATCCCCGACACAATTTTCTCGAGGTCGGTCAAGTCGGGTACCAGGTCGGCGCTCCGCTCACCAAACTGCTTTTCCAGCGCGCCCGTGGCGGCCTGTGGGTCAAACTCCTCGTTCTTCAGTTTTGTTACATACGGAGAACCGAAAAACCCGGATAGATCCTCTATGACCTGTCCGGGACTATCCTCGAGACAGACCATCTCGCGTATGCGTTTCCCTTGTATCAGGTGGTGTAGAGAATCGAGGTCTTCTTCGCCGCACAGAAAATCCCCCGTGCTGACATCGATAACCGCGATACCCGCCCGATTTCCCCGGGTATACAGGGACATGCAGTAGTTATTTTCGGAATCGTTGAGTAACTGGCTGTTCATCGCCGTGCCGGGTGTGAGCACTTCCACCACTTCGCGCTTGACCAGCCCCTTGGCCTGGGACGCGTCTTCGACCTGGTCGCATACGGCGACTTTTTTTCCCGACGACAACAATCGCGTGATATATGTTTCGGCCGCGTGAAACGGTACGCCGGCCAGGGGGATCGGATTCGGTTTGTTTTTGTCGCGGGTGGTGAGGGCGATATTGAGGAGTGACGATACTTCCACGGCGTCTTCGTAGAACGTCTCGTAAAAATCTCCAACCCGGAATAAAAGGACGCAGTCGTTGTACTGGGTTTTTATCTCCCGGTACTGCGACATCAACGGAGAAAGGTCGCTCATGGTCGATCAGGGCAGTGTCATAATGGTGAAATCTTCGTTCATCTCGCGGGCGATTTCTTCCGCTTTAGCCTGGGCTTCTGCACGCGTACGGTAATAACCGTAACGTACCCGGTGATATTCCCGGTAATTGATCAGCTCACTGTCGATGCGAGCACCGGGAAAAACCCTTTTGATCTTCGACGCCATTTTGATGGCGTTGCCGCGGTCGCCGAACGAACCAAACTGGATTGTGAAGCCCGACTGCAGGACTTCGGCAGGCTCCCGGGTTTCAGTGGTGACGGGTGGAGGGTCGGCCGTTTGTGGCGTGGCCAGACGATGGAGCTTTTCGGAAGCAAGAACTGCCTCGGGCGTGTCCCGGAATCGCTCGATGATTTCTTCGTATTCGTCGGTCGCGCCTTCCACGTCACCCTGATTTTCAAGGCACTCGGCGTAACGATACAGAGCGGTTGGATTGATTTTGGCGCGGGACAACTGTTCGTACCGTTCGCACGCCCGTCCCGGACGATCGAGACCGCTTTCGACTTCAGCCAGTGACATGTAGGCCCAGGTCTGCAATCTGCCCCTGCGTATCGATGACAAAGGTCGTCTTGCCTCGCCGTACCGCTCCAGCATTACCGCCGAAAGTCCCTGAAACAGGCAAGCCTCGTCCGAAAGCTCGCAGGCACGCGAGTCTTCCAGTATTCGCAGGGATTCTTC
>CAYUDF010000293.1:0-4982 GCA_964443465.1 uncultured bacterium | reverse complement strand
TGTTTGTAGTCGGTTGTAACCTCCAGCTGGGGATACAACTCTTTCATGTGTTTGAGCCGGTCCTCCGACAGATCGGAGCACATCAACACTTCTGATCCCTGCCTCTGGGAGAAATTCCGGATCAGATTGGGGCCCCAGTAGCCGCAACCGATCACACCTACTTTTAGCAATTTGACTTGAAACCTCCGATTAATACTTGATCAAAAACCCCCGGAACCGAACAGCATTACGGGAATCGTCCGCAAGATGATCTTGAGGTCGAGGAGGAAAGACCAGTTCTCGATGTAGTGGATGTCCAGCTTAACCATTTCATCAAATGGAACCGTACTGCGGCCGCTGACCTGCCACAAACCTGTGAGTCCTGGTTTAACAGTTAACCGCCTTTTGTGCCATTCCTGATAATGAGGAAGTTCGTACACTACGGGCGGGCGGGGACCTACCAGGGTCATTTCCCCTTTGAGGACATTGATGAACTGCGGCAGCTCGTCCAGGCTGGTGCGCCGCAGAAATTTTCCAATGGACGTTACCCGGGGATCCGCGACCATTTTGAACATACGGTTTCCCGCGTTGTCCTTCGCTTGACCGGCTGCTTCGCCATTGATGAAATTCCTGGCGAAATCGCGGTGGGCATCGTCGTCATTACCGACGGTCATGGTTCTGAATTTAAAAAGCTTAAACGGCTGCTCATCCTTGCCAACCCGATCCTGTGTAAACAAAACCGAGCCCTCGGACGTCAACTTGATAAGAGCCGCTATCAGGAGATAAAAGGGCAATCCAAAAACTATGACGCACAGAGAGAACGCCACGTCTACCACGCGTTTGCAGGATAGCACCATAGACGGCATCTGCAAGGCACTTGGATAGCCGCCTCCCTGATGTGCATCCGCCACGGAAGGAAAGGGGATGACCTTTTGATCGGCAAGTCTGAATTCGGCGAAGTTCTTTTTCACGGGTGCTGGTCCTTCGGGGTTAGGGGTCCACTTAAACCGAGACTTCAACTCTGCCCAAGATATCAACCACGTAATCTATCTGCTCAAACGTCAGTTCCGGGTAAATCGGCAAGGAGATCAGTTCCCGTGACAGCCTTTCGGCGACCGGAAAACTCTCTCCGTTTCTCACCAGAGACCGATAACCCGGTTGTTCGTGGATCGGCCGCGTGATATGTCTCCCCCAACCAACGCCGGCGTTATCCAGGAACGTTTGAACTTTTTTCTGTGCCGGGTGCTGTACCGCCATAATATGGAACGCCGGTACCGACCCGGACACCTGCTTCTGAAACATGTAACCGCTGCCCTCAAGCTTCTTCCGGTAGTGGCGCGCAATCTCCCGCTTTTGTTCGTTCCACCGGTCGAGGTGCTTCAACTTCACTCCCAGTACCGCAGCCTGAATCGTGTCCATACGGCAATTGAATCCCGTCTTCGCAAACACGTTCGGTTCGTACTGGCCATGATGTCGCAGGGCGCGCATTTCCCGTGCGAGATCCCGATCGTTCGTTGTCACTGCACCCGCATCACCAACCGCACCCAGGTTTTTGGTCGGATAAAACGAAAAGGCCGCTGCCTTCCCGAACGATCCCACCTTCCTGCCGACAAAAGTCGCTCCGTGCGCCTGGCAGGCGTCTTCGACTACGTCCACGCCATGCTTGCGGGCGATAGCCGCGATCGACTCCATGTCGCACGGCTGACCATAAATATGAACAGGCAGGATTGCCCTCGTCCTGGGCGTGATTGCTTTTTCAATCGCCGCAGGATCGATACAGAACGTCCGATCGTCGACGTCTGCAAAAACGGGGGTAGCGCCGGTATACTGGATTGCTTCGACAGTCGCAACGAAGGTGTTCGTAACTGTGATCACCTCGTCACCACGGCCGATACCCAGCGCCGTGAGAGCTAGATGCAGCGCGGCGGTGCCCGAACTCACTCCGATCGCATATTCGCAGTCGCAGTACTTCGCGAACTCGTTTTCGAATTCGCTCATCTGCTCGCCCAATACGAAATCGGCTGAATCGAGAGACCGCTGTATCGCTGAATCTATTTCACTACGCAGGCTCTGAAGTTGGGACTTCAGATCCACGAAAGGTACTCTTCGGTACTGCCCCATCTGATGACGCCCTAAAGATGTACGAGTAACTTCCCCCCTGACGCGAGGTGTAGATTGTAACACAACCCATGAACTTATTTCCAGTTATAAAACCAGGCCCGCGTACGAATAAGCCAGGTGGCCGGGGCATCATCAGATATATATGCTAATATAAGATATTTTGGAACAATTCAAGTGTTCGGGCGGCCTGTACGCCGGTCGAGTATTTTTCT
Source organism: uncultured bacterium (assembly GCA_964443465.1). Lineage (GTDB taxonomy): Bacteria > Krumholzibacteriota > Krumholzibacteriia > WVZY01 > JAKEHA01 > CAYUDF01. Next base: position 2,670 of record CAYUDF010000293.1, on the reverse strand, counting down.
CGAACGGCGTTCCGGGCATTGTGAGATATTTCTCTGCCCAACTCGGAATCATCCAGCAGACGCAGAATCTGGGAGGCCGTCTCTTTCGGTGTATCGGCCAGCAGAAAATCTCTCTCGGGCTGAAATTCCATTCCGGCAATCGCGACGCTGCTGCAGACGATTGGAGCGCCCGTCATCATCGCTTCCAGAATCCGGATCCGCAAACCGCCGCCGAATCGCAGCGGAACCACCAGGCAGGCTGCTCGCGACAGGTATGGGCGCACATCGGGCACCCTGCCGGTGACCTCGACCCGGCTGTCCCGTTCGAAGAATTTCAAATGATCGGGCAGGTCCCCTCCCACAATGGTGATCTGAATATTTTTCTCGTCGGATAGATGTGGAAATATTTTGAGGATAAAATATTCGAGCGCATCCGCATTGAAACTGGCGCGCAGTTCCCCCATGAACAACAGTTCGCGCGGATTACGCACGATGCTGGATTCAGCGTATGCGTCGGTATCCAGACCAAACGGTAACACATGGACGTCTGCCTCCTGGTCCGATGCGTTTTCCCACGCCTGGGCGGCCGTCTCCGGCGCTTGTTTCGTCTCCCCGGACAGTTTTCCGGTCCCGGGCGGACTCGTCCGGATCTTGCGAACAGCGGTCGCATCTCTTTCCGTCAGCGCCAGAATACGGGGAGCGCGCCGGTAAGCGAGCAGTTCCTCTCGCTGCTCCTTCATCCAGATCCGGACTTTTTTCAGCTTGCGGAAGAGGTTTCGCTCGAGCAGCGCGTTGTGCCGGTTTACCAGCATCTCCACGTCGTGTGTTAGAAGTACGATGCGTTCGGAGGGAAATACGTCCAGCAGCGGGTACATCTGCCAGTACTCAAGTACAACGAGGTCGAAATCTTCTTTCGCCAGATCGCGCGCCAGGCCGATAAATGCCCCGGGGCAATCGTACAAGCTTTTCATGGATCTGCGCCGGATCAGGGACAGGAACGAATAACCGATCTTGTAGGCAACCCGGTGAAAAACAGATTTCTTATTGGGCGCCATCAGAGTTACCACGCGGGAGCAATGGTTTTCGAGCTCGCGTGCGTCATCTTCCTGGCCGGCATCAACAAGTCTTGTGAGTACCGTCACGTCAAACTGGGTTTGCAGCGTCCGGATCAGTCCGAACGACAGCACCCTCGTACCCTGGTCCGGGGGATAAGGAATGAACGGTTTGACGATCAGAATCTTTTTTCTGGACAATCAAGCGCTCCCGGATTTGCGTGGGCGGACCGATCTAAAACCGGCTACGTCCGCGTAAAGCTGTTCGACCCTGGCCAGCTGCCCTTCCAGCGTAAACAGCCGTTCGAATCTCGACCTGGCAGCGAGACCCATGCGTTGTCTTTCGGCGGGGTTTTCGAGCATCGATTTGATCGCCCGCCCGAGCCCCGGAGTGTCGTCCGTTTTTACGAGTAATCCGGTCTCACCGTCAACCACCATTTCCGGTATCCCGTAGACAGCGGTCGCAACCACGGGCACCGATGACGCCATCGCTTCAAGAATCACGTATGGCATTCCTTCAGTCGTGGACGGCAGGACGAGCAAGTCGACGGCGGATAAAATCCGTTCGACTTCGTCGACGGGTACTTTCCCGGTGAACGTGACCCGATCGGAGAGCCCGTTTGATTCGAGCTGTTTCTCGTTCCTGACCCGTTCGGGTCCGTCGCCAATAACGGCGAGGTGCCACGGAAGGTCCGGCATCTCGCTCAACACCTCAACAATCCGATGTAAGCCTTTGTGTTCTAAAATGTTACCAACAAAAACAATAACGATTTGATTAACGGAAAAACCGTACTTGTTACGGATTTCCGTTTTGTCAGGCCCGATTCCACTGCCGTATCTTCCGTCGACGGCATTGTGTATGACGGCAACTTTACCCTCCGGGACGAACTGTTTGTCTGTCAGGTAGGGCACATTCGCGTGACAAACGGTCGCTACGCGGTCCACCCATCGATAAGAAATACGTTTGATGAGCCGTCGTTTCCATGTGGATTCTACCATCGGAAGGTGCTCGGTCACGAGGACACCCGTCGCTCCAGCCATCCGCGCCACGGGCACAAGCAGGCCCATCTGTCCGTCCTGGGGGCCGGGCATGTTGACGTGGACCACGTGTGGATGGGTCGCGGCAATCGCGCGAAGTACAGAATACAGTTGAAACGGTTTTTTGGGGAGATCCATGGGCAGAGCTTCGACCGGCACACCGGCGGCCCGCAGTTCCGCGGCCCATTGCTCGAGCCCGGTACCGGGGCCGGATGCCCGGCGCATGACCACCGTCGGCCTGAACCTGTCCCGGTCCAGCCGGGTGGCGATCCGGGAAACGTAAGCTTCCGCGCCCCCGACAAAAGGCGCATCCACGGTGTAGCATACATTGATCATGGTCAGCGCACCACCTGGCGGGTGACTTCGATTTCGAAACAGGGGCTGCCCGAGTAGTGGTCCTGATTAAACAGAATATCACTCAGGGCAAAGTTCGGGATCATCGCATCCCGCTCCAGCTTGAACTGCACAATATATTTTCCCGGCTGTAACGTCGAAGGCAGCTTGACGCGGATTTGATCGTAAAACTTCACGGCGATCGGCCACTGATCGGGTGTCAGTATTCCCGAGAACGGCCGGATGTCGGCGCGATATCGCAGCAGGT
>CAYUDF010000292.1:0-4997 GCA_964443465.1 uncultured bacterium | reverse complement strand
GACGGCGTAATCGTATTGCCCGCCCGCGACGATTGAGTTGTCCGTGAACTGACGTCGGCCGGGTTCCAGCCAGCCGCCCCGGTTGAGCCGCGTCTCCCGGGATTCCCCTGTATGTCGCCGGTATATGTTGAACCCACGTATCGGCTCGTCCGCCTCCACCGACCAGCTGAGGATGGCCTTTTCACCCGTTCCATTCACCATGGCGCTGAACGATTGTATGGCCGCCGGAGTAGGGGGAGGGTCGAAGGCCAGTGCCCACACGCCGTTGTTGTTGTCCGCCACGTAGGCGGTCGTACCATCGACGGCGACCCGCCGCGCGAAGTCGGCGGTATCAAAAAAACCGACTTCCACGGGCCCCGAAGGATCGTCCAGATACAGCACGCGCAGTCCCTCGTTTCCGTTTGCGATATAGATGTAGTCGCCGGAAAGTGCTACACCGTGCGCCGGGCCGGCCAGTGGAACCGTATACAGTTCCTGCGGACTGGCGGGAGCGGTCACATCCACAACGAGCAATCCACCGCCACCGTCGGCGCAGTATGCTACATTACCGTCAACAACAACTTCGTACATCGATCCGCCGGAGTCAAAAAATCCGGTCTCGGAGGGCGTCTCCGGCGTCGAGATGTCGATGATGCGGAGTCCCTCTGTGCCGTCCGCCACGTAGGCAAAATTGCCGGCGACCGTGAGACCCCTTGCCAGCCCTCCGGTGTCATACGATCCCGCCTCGGACGGGGCGGTTGGTGTCGAAATATCCAGTACCACCAACCCGTCGGATTTTGCCGCGGCGTACACGTACGTGCCGTCGACGGCCAGTGCTTCCACAAAAATAGTGGTATTGTAAACACCAACTTCTGCGGGAGCCGCCGGGTTGGAAACATCGAGCAGTTTAACGCCGCCGCTGCCGTCGGCGACATAAGCGGTGTTGCCGCTGACGACAACGCCGTGTACCCAGCTGTCGGTGTCGTAGAAGCCGATTTCCGTTGGCGCCGACGGGGAAGTTACGTCGAGGATTTTCAGACCGACCAGCCGTTCGCTTACGTACAGTCGTCCCGCGTCGTAAAACACGCCCCACGCCAGGTCCGCGGTTTTGAATTCGCCGAGTGGAAACGGTGTGTCGGGCATCGATACGTCAAACGCGGTGATTCCGTTCCATCCATCCGCGACGTAGGACCTGATTCCCGCCGTCGCCGTTGCCGTCGCCGTTCCCCCTGCGTCGACAAGGGCAGTGTGGTCGGGATTCTGGGGTTGGGAAACATCGATGAGCCGGAGCCCGTAGACTTTGTCCGCCACACTGACACGGTTGCCGGATACACTGATACCCTGAAAAAAACTGCCTGTATCCAGCAGTGGTTCGTACGTGCCGACAATCGTCGGAGTAGCCGGACTGCTAACGTTCACGATACTCATGCCGCGCCCGCCGTCGGCGATGTACACCAGGTCTCCGGAATACGCCACACCCGTGGGTGTGCCCCGTGTGTTGTAAGAACCCGCCAATACCGGACTGGACGGTGTTGTGATATTGATGATGACCATGCCGGTCAGGAAGTCCGCAACGTACGCATAGGAGCCGTTCACAACCACATCAACTGCCGAAGTGATCGCTTCGTAGAAACCGGTTTCGACCGGTGTTCCCGGTGTGGAGATGTCGATGATTCTCAGACCCGATACGCCGTCCGCTACATAGGCGTAACTCCCCGAAATGGCAACCCCCCCGGCGGATCCGGGTGTGAGGTAGCGGCCCACGATGGCGGGCAAACCGGGATTTGACACATCCACGACATTTATTCCTTCGATTCCGCCCGCGAGACACGCGACGTTTCCGAAGACGTCCAGGTCGAGGACAAGGCCGGGCGCCGCGACGCGCCCGAGCGATACCGGCGTCATCGGGTTTGTAAAATCGATAATTTCCAGGTAGGCGCCGTTTCCGATATAAATCGTGTCGTTTCTGGATACGACCGTGTTACACGCGCCTTCGGCCCAACGTCCGGACAGGTCGACGTTCCAGTTGTCCCCGGTTGCGGGCGATTGCGAACGATCGTCACGCGGAGGCGCCAGCTTTTTTTCCAGGATTGTTACCGGTGAATCGTCCGCGTTTGCTCCTGTGAACGGCAGACACACCGGAACGAGTATCAATAGTGAGGACAACAAACGGCGGGTAAATTTCTGTGTCCGGGACACGTGATTCCTCCCCTGGTTTTCGCACAAGGTTTTTTGTACTCCGTCGGGCCGGACGGCCCTCGGAGTATGAAAGTCATTATAACTCGCTGTGGGTTTTCACTTCAGTACTGTCAGCTTTAAAGTGGCGATTCCCGTTTCGGTCACCAGCTTGACGAAGTATACACCACTGGGCACAGCGCCGCCCGTACTACCGATGCCGTCCCAGGCGATACGGTTGGGCCCCGCGGGAAACTCGCCGTCGGCCAGTACTTTCACCTGTCTGCCCAGTGGATCGTACACAACGGCCGACACTCGGGATTTTCTATCCAGTTCAAATACAATGGCGGTTGCCGGATTAAACGGGTTGGGGAATACCCGCGCCCGGAGGCCTCTCGCCGGGATTTCTGGGGATTCGGCTCCAACCGACGGATCCGGACTGAGAAAGCCGCTGTTGTTCACAAAGTGGATTTTTTGCCTCCGGTAGTTGACATCTGTAACGTCCGGGCCGTACAGCTGAAACTGGGCGTCCACTCGGCTCAGGCTGATTTTCCGGCCGGAACTGACCACGCTGGCCGGGCCATCTGTTATGAAAACCAGCGGAGCGCCGTCCACCACCAGTGCCTGGCATTGGGTTGCAACAAAGCTGGAGACGGTGGTCCCCGCGTAGCGAAGCACGGCAACCCGCGCGTCAGTCTGGAGAGAAGCGGTCGCCGCATCGGAGGGCGAGATTGTACCCGCTGTGGTCTCGATGATCCCCGTCACGGTTATGTCAACAAGCCCTCCCGAATGGTTCAACACGATGATATCTGTCCATGCTCCCCACGACACCGTCGTTTGCGTTCCCCACGGGAACTCCTGCCGGCCGATCGATGGTTCCAAGGTTGCAAGATCACCGGGGAGCATCAGAAACGAAAAGTGGGGATTTACCGCGCTGGCTGTAAATGTAATCAGTTTCGAATCGGGTTCGTCCGTCAGGTTGTCGTAGTCGGTGACCGTCCGCGCCATGGTATGGGGGGCGGGATTCAGTGGTTGCAGAATCATTCTTCCCGTTGGGGCGTTAATCCTGGTGTCGCCGCCGGTGGTGTCTACGGTATTTGATTCGTGGGTGTGCAGCCGCCACTGGTAGTTGTGTGTAGCGCCATCCTTGTCGATTTCGTCAACGATCAGAAAGTATGGCGGTAGCGAACCATCGCCGTGAACGGCTATAACGTCCCTGATCGCAAACAGGACAGGATTGCTGCCGGAATATCCCCACGACCAGTCACTGGTTGTAAACGGATAATTCGGGTTGTTGAGCGGGCTGTAGGTGGCGTAAGCCGCCGTGGCATCGCCCTGCACAAAATCGGCAAATTCGTTAAGAGCGTGGCGGGTAATTTGTCCATCCGTTCCGATCGAGTTTCCCGCGTTATGCTGCCCCTTGCCGTCTACAAATACCATGTTATGTGAGGCGGACAGTCTGCCGGATCCTCCCCCGCCGTGGTCGATGGCAAATTTGGCGCCGTAACCGTACAGGGTGAAATTGTTCTGGTCCTGCTGCGCGTGGCCACCATGAAAAAGACCGGAGTAAAAACTGAACACCAGGTCTTCCGAACTGCCCGCCGACTGCCAGCCGGTACGCGTGTAGTACAGTCCTCTGTCTTCCCAGACGTAACTGTTTGGTAACACGGAGTCGGGCTGAATCGGCGGCAGGTTCAAGTTCCACAAAACGGTCGCCGGCTTGTCGGCCTTGATACCCCAGTCCCAGCCGTAGGGCCCGGCGATGTGCTCATACATCCAGGCCGAAAGACCACTCTGCCATTCTGTTTGTGCCCAGTCGAAAAACGTGTGGTGCCTGGGCAGGGGATCGTCGAAATAACTGGTATCGTTGATGTTGTTGGTTTTGCCATTACCCTCGGGCATCAGTTCGTAGGCCAGCCAGTTTTCCAGTTTGCGAATTTTCCCCACGCCGTACTCGAACCCGTCGAACCGCTTGCGGGCGGCGAAGTAGTACACCAGGTGTTTCATGCTCCAGCCCGCGTAGGTGACGCCCTCGCTGTATGCGCCGTCGACATCGACCAGGTAAGCCTGCCACGCCGTTACCAGATCATCGGCTTTTTTCAGGGCCGCATTCATCACGACCGGATCGGCTTCGCCGTCGAGAACAATGGCGGTCAGTCCGAGTGCGGCGGCGTACATGACGCTTCGATTGCTCAGGTACGGCCGGTGCTGGCGAAGCGTGTAAGTGAAACTCTGCAACATGGTGGTCGTGTAGGCCAGGATTTCGTCGATTACAATCTGTCGTTCCGCCTCGGTGGCGAGCGTAAAAAAAAGATCGTAACCCAGCGCCAGCGATCTCAAGCGCAAAGAAGAGTCGTAGTCGTTGTTGTCGACATCGTACTGGCTTGCCAGGTAAAGGGTCGCCGACAGTCCCATCGACCGGGCGATTTCGTCTTCGGGACTTTCCAGATATGTGGCCAGGCCCAGCATGGGAATAGCGGTGATTCCGTAGTCGTCACCAAGAATGCCCGCGTCGTCCTCGCCGGGATAAATGTAGTCGACCAGCAGCCGGATGAAATTGTACGCGTCGGAGTCGTAACCACCGTCGCGGACCTTGTTGTACAGGTAGGGGATGTCGGACGTGTCGAAAAGCAACCGCGGATGGTTGGCGTTGTACAACGAGTCGGAATACGCCTGGTCGGCGCGCACCACGGACGGAGCCGTTCCCAGGGTGGAAACGATCAGGAAAAGAGCGAAAAGTGCGGACAGGGTGCACCGACGCCGGCTGGTTCTTTGTTGCAAAAATATCACTCTCATGTTGTCGACCGAGCGCCGTTATGAACGGTTGATAGCAGCGTAACCTT
>CAYUDF010000291.1:0-5000 GCA_964443465.1 uncultured bacterium | reverse complement strand
AGTCCCTCGCCCTCCGCCATAGATTTGTGAGTGGAGAGGTGGCCGAGCGGCTGAAGGCACAGGTTTGCTAAACCTGCGTATGGGAAACTGTACCGAGGGTTCGAATCCCTCCCTCTCCGCCACTATTATACTGCCGAGGAGTGCGATGCAGACCATGTTGGAGGTCAAGCGTATCGATCTTTGGGCCCTGTTCAAGGTCTCATTTTTCGTGTACGCCATCCTCGGTCTGGTTGGCGGGTTTGTTTACCTCTTTTTCATGTTGATCGCGGGCAGCATTGGCAGCGCGTTTATCGAAGAGGAAATACCCAACTTCGGCTTGCTGGGAGGCGCCGTCGGTATTATCTTGATGCCGATTCTGGCGTTCCTTTACGGCGCGATGGGGTCGGTGGCCGCAACCGTTTTTGGCGCGGTCATCAATCTGATCATCAAAGTGACCGGCGGATTAAAATTCGACGTGGACATCTTTCCCGTCGAAGGACTGATGACTCCGGCGGCTCCGATGCCGCCGTTGCCGAGTTCGCCGCCTCAACCGCCGCCGGTTCCGGACCCGGCGGGACCTGCGACAACCGGTCCAACCGGCCCGCAGGTGTAGAGATAAAAATTACGCCCTTCGGCGCCCAGCATGCGCCTCAGGACGCGATGTTATTATAAGAATTGCGGTCAACGCAGGTGCGCCCATGGCTCAATTGGATAGAGCGCTTGGCTACGGACCAGGAGGTTGGGGGTTCGAATCCCTCTGGGCGTACCATCTTTCCGCTATGTCGCCGATCGGCGGCATGGCGTTATTAAAATCTGGAGCCGATGTAGCTCAGTTGGTAGAGCAACGCATTCGTAATGCGTAGGTCAGCGGTTCGAGCCCGCTCATCGGCTCCATTGTTTTCAAGGACTTGCGTCCCTGTCTCTTCCGAGTAAAAATCCCCATCTGCCAGCAAAGCGAGAATCGCGTCTCGATCTATAATGAGGAAGCGCTTCCCGTTCAGGAAACCCTCTTCGCAGTCTGTCAGATTTCGGGCAATCTGTTCCATCCACGCAGAAGTCGGGTTCGTTGTCGTGCCAGCGATATGTACACGCCGCGTGGCAACATCGATGACGAATAACGTGAAGTGCCTCACCAACCCGCGAGCAGTCCACACCTCTTTCGTGAAGAAGTCAGCGGTAACAATCATATGCGCGTGTGATCGCACAAACGTCGCCCAACTCATCGGTCGCTCAGGAGAGGGCTTGATACCGTGCTCCTTCAGCACCCTGGCGATCGTGCTTCGAGCAACGCGCGGATCCAGATGCTTCAGTGCGCCCTGGATCCGCGCGTAACCCCAGCTCGGGTTATCCTCGGCCATCCGGACAATCAGCTCACGGATCTACTTCATCACACCGGGCCGACCGACACGCTTTTGCGGATAGGTCCATTTCGCGGCGATGAGCTTGCGGTGCCATGCCAGGATCGTATCCGGAGTCACTATAGCGGCCGATTCTGCAGAGGACTTTCCGGCGCAGCGGCTTCCCTTTGGCGGCCAACCTGCGACGTTGGTCATCGGTAAACCGAACCCGCTTCCCGCCAGACTCGAGTTGTTCATTGAGGACACGGTTCTCTTCAATCAGGCATGAGATCACGGCTGTTTGCTGGCGGCCGATCCAGCCGGCGAACGTAGCCAGTAGGAGCTGAAGATGGATGGTTTCTATCATGCGGGGAGTATATCAGACGCTCAGTAAGTGTCGGCACGACAGCGCGTTTGAGTTTTCGGACACTACGCCATAGGATGCTTATCGAATGGGCCGGCAGCCTGGCAACGGGCAAATAAACGGGCAAATAATCGCTGGATAGACGGGTACCCAGTTGGTAGAATGATGGCTATGAGGGAAAAATAACGTTCATTTCTCCTATCGTCAGGATGCGCCTCGTCAACGGCTGCGTTTGACAAAACGCGCCAGCGTTTTGGACGCGGAAGGCGGGTCGAAGGCCCGAGAATCGCCTTAAGACGATTCGGGTCAATCTCTCCGGGCGCGCCGTTTTTTCGCGTGAAAGCCGATCACTGCCAAATGACGGGTCTTTTTCTTGTAGAATCGGCCGCTGACCCAGACCCAGCCCCAAAACTATGAAAAAAACTGGACTGAGCCAAAAAGCCTATACGCCTATTGCCGAGGGAGACTCATACGACACCTTTGTGGAGGCAACTGAATCGCCAGCCGAGTTCACTATCAAGGCGATCGGATTGGGTGTCCTGTTCGGTATCATCTTTGGCGCTGCCAATGCGTACCTGGGACTGCGCGCCGGACTGACCATCAGCACCTCAATTCCGGTGGCGGTCATGACCGTCGCCGTGTTTCGCGCGCTTTCCAGCGTAGGTGTCCGCGGAACAATTCTGGAAGCCAATATCTCGCAAACGACCGGCTCTGCATCGAGCTCGCTGGCCAGCGGCGTTATCTTTACGCTCCCCGCGCTGTTCATGTGGGGGATGGCTCCGGAACTGCTGCAGATGACGTTGCTGGCGATGAGTGGCGGGCTGTTGGGTATCCTTTTCATGATTCCGTTGCGGCGTTTTCTCATCGAACGCGAACACGGCAAGCTCCCGTATCCCGAGGGAACGGCGTGCGCGGAAGTGCTCGTCGCCAATGAGGTCGGCGGCGGTAGCGCACGCTTCGTGTTCTTTGGCCTCGCCGGAGGCGCGCTGTTCAAATTGCTCACATCATGGCTGCGCGTGATACCGGCAAACGTACATCTCAAGATTCCCTTCCTTAAGAAAGGTGAAGTCGGCATGGACCTGTCGGCTGCTTTGTTTGGTGTCGGTTACATTCTCGGGCCGCGCATCGCGGCCGTCATGGTCGGCGGCGGCCTGCTATCCTGGCTGGTGATCATCCCGGCGATCGCCTATTGGGGCGATGCTCGAACCGTGCCGTTCTTTCCTGAAACGGTGCAACTCATCTACGACATGTCGCCCAAAGATATATGGTCGCACTATGTGCGCTACATCGGTGCTGGCGCCGTGGCCACGGCTGGCATCGTTACACTAATACGCAGTATCCCTGTGATGATCAGCAGTTTTCGTATCGGCGCGGCGCAACTCGGTGAGCGCGTTAGCGGCGGTGCCGGTGCTGTGCCGCGTACCGGTATTGATCTGCCGTTGCGGGTCGTCGGTATTGGTGTCGTTGTTGTCGCACTAGTGCTCATTCTGGTGCCGCAGGTGTTCGGCTCCGTAGGCGGCATCGGTATCCGCACGAGTGCAGCATTGTGTGTCGTTGTCTTCGCCTTCTTTTTTGTCACCGTCGCCGCGCGCATCGTTGGTCTGGTCGGCGTAACCAGCAACCCGACCAGCGGCATGACCATCGCGGCGCTGCTCGGAACCGCTTCGATATTCTTGCTCTTTGGTTGGACCGATGCGTTGGGCAAGGCCGCCGCGCTGACCGTCGGCTGTGTGGTTGCGATCGCGGCGGCCATTGCCGGCGATACCTCGCAGGACCTTAAGACCGGCTATCTGCTTGGCGCTACGCCGCGCCGTCAACAGACCGCGGAACTGATCGGCGTGCTGACTTCCGCGGTCTTTGTCTGTTTGACAGTGCTGGCGCTTGGCGAGGGCTTTGGCTTTGGCAGTACTGAGCTACCCGCACCGCAAGCTACCCTGATGAAGCTGGTTATCGACGGTGTGCTCGATCAAAATCTTCCGTGGATGCTGGTCGTCATCGGCGCCGGAATCGCGCTGGCCTGCGAGGTTGCCCGTATCCCGTCACTGCCCTTCGCGGTTGGTGTGTATCTGCCGGTATCCACAATGACACCGATTTTTGTCGGTGGTCTGATCCGTCTGTGGATGGAGCGCAGCGCAAAGGACAAGGCGACCGCAGCCGAGCGCCGCGAGCGCGGCGTGCTGCTTGGCAGCGGTTTCGTCGGTGGCGAGGGTTTGCTGGGCGTCGGCATCGCCCTGGTTGCCGTTGCCAAGAGCCGCCGCCCGGACGGCATCGGCACGGAATGGCTTGGCAATGACATCACTGCAATGCTCGTTGGAGTCGCCGCTTTTGCCGTGTTTATTGCCTGGTTTTTCCGCTCGGTCCGTGGCCGAACCGGTTGATCCGGACCCGACGCCGAGGTCCTGTTGTCCATTCCTCGAACTCGACCGGACTGATATTTTCGACGTATCCGTGTCGGCGTCGTCGGTTTTCAAGTGAATCGACTGACAACTCTTCGCCAGAGCATATTCTCGTTGAGAACCTCTGTTCAACCAAACGCGATAAGTTTTGGACGCACGAAGTGTGCCCGCAAGGTCAAAACAGGCGCAGGCCTGTTCTTGATCAATTTCTCCGGGGCCGCTCTCGCACCTTGTCCCTTCTAAAAATCCAATCCGACCAGTAATTGATGCACAACCTGCTAAAAATTGATTGATCTCCTAGCATAAAATAATGATTTTATAGGAATAAATAGAGGAGAGAACTGCAGGTCAGAGAATTATCGCATTTCTGGTCACAATTATCCCTGTGGAAAAGAAGAGTAAGTTACAGAAAATTCTTAAGCGGCTTGCCGGAAGTAGCGATGATGCAATCCACCGACCATCGGTTCGGAATGAATCGGTCCTAAAGCAGGTGACTCCTGTCCCTCCTGAAAATCCCATCCGCCTTGGCAACTTTGAACTTACACTGATTCTATCATATTATTTAAAGGTTCCATGTTTTTCATCCTCCTACGCACCCTCATCTCGGCGCTGAGGTGGCACCGTGCGTTAGCCCTCGAAAACCTCCGCCGAGTTGAATCACTTTGACCTCCACCCTGAAAACTGATCCACCCAAAATGTGAGATGTCTGGTTATTTCGGTCGGGAATCCCATCTGCTAGTTCTTCTGCTAGTACAGTTATGGTCCGTTCGGATTCCACGCGACAAAAAGTCTCGCCTGAGACAGTCCGTCAACACCACAACTTGCTGCCAGACAGCTAACTATTTTCTTTGCAATCATTTCCACGATCATGTTCGTCTCCATTCGTAATGCGTAGGTCAGCGGTTCGAATCCGCTCATCGGCTC
>CAYUDF010000290.1:0-5002 GCA_964443465.1 uncultured bacterium | reverse complement strand
GACACCAGCGGCCTGATGGTCGTGGCCGGTTCCGAACCCGCTTATCGGGTTATGGTTGAGGCTTTCAAGGACAAAAAAGTCCGCAAGGAATACCACGCAATTGTTGATGGAAATATGGGGCGCCAAAAAAAAACCATCGACGCGCCCATCGGGAGACATCCCGTAATGCGCCAGAAAATGGCCGTTGTGGAGCGCGGCGGCAAGCCCGCCGTCTCGCAACTGTTTGTGGTAGACAGTTATAGTCATTTCGACTATATTCGTGTCGCTACTGAAACGGGCAGAACCCACCAGATACGCGTCCATTTGTCCCACGTTTCGCATCCGCTCCTGGGAGATCCGGTGTACGGCGGTCGGCGGAAAGCAAAACGGACGGCGGGAGTGGGGACAAGGGTTACGTACGAGAAACTGCTGAAGATTTTAACGCGGCACGCGTTACACGCGTCCCGACTTTCATTTTTGCACCCCGTTACGGGTGCGTCGCTTACGTTTCGTGCGGCACTGCCGCAGGATATGCGGCTTGTTCTAGAGCTTTTGTATACCGAAGATCGAATCAAGGAGGTATAGGTTGAAAATTACCCAGAGAGAAGTCGACAACGCAGTGATTCTCGACTTGAATGGTAAACTGACCGGCGGTCCGGACGCGGAAACTTTTCGCGAAGTATTCAAATCCCTGATCGACCAGGGAAAGAAAAACATCATCGTCAATCTTGAGAAAGTTTCCTGGATCAACAGTACGGGACTTGGAATCCTGATCAGCGGATATACATCCGTTCGCCGGGGCGGTGGCGACCTCGTCATCATGCACGCTTCGGACAGGATCGAAAGTATCCTTTACGTGACGAAACTCAATTTGCTGTTCAAAGCGTATGAAACGGAAGAAACAGCGCTGGCGTCGTTTGAGGAAAAGACGGACTAGTTTTCTCCGTTTGGATCCTGAAAACAAGGATCACAGATGAAGGATCGATCAAACGAAATGTTGATGAACATCCCCAGCGACTTCAAGTACCTGGGTGCCGTAGATGCCGCTATCCAGGATCTTGCTAGAGAATTCGCATTCTCGGAGAACGCGATCAACGACATGAGTACGGCGCTGATCGAAGCCTGCAGCAACGCCATCGAACATGGAAACAAATTTGCCAGTGACAAACGGGTAAAGGTGTTCCTGGGTTTCAACGGGACGTCCGTGACGGCACGGATTTGTGATGAAGGTGGAGGTTTCGATTTTAAGGACCGCCTTTCCAGGTCGGAGCCCCCCGATGCAATGAGCGAACGGGGGCGCGGACTGATCATCATGCGGGCTTTCACCGACAACTTGAAGTTCAGCTACTCCGATGGAGATGGTCTCTGCGTAGAAATGACAAAGACCGGCGAAGGCGCGGCGTCTGATGGAGACGAAACTGACTGACATCCGCCGCTCGGTGTGTTGCTTCCGTTCGATCTCGCTGTCAAACCGCTTCGAATCGCGGAACCTTGTCCTCCGAAAAAGCGTAGAAGTAACAAATTGATATTACTGCTACTTAAGGGTTCGGAGCGGCGCTAGATGTTTGCCCCCTATACAGTCGTTATTTCCGTCCTGTATCTGGCCTGCGGGATATTTATATTCCTCATCGGCCTGACTATCCTGCGAATCGGGCAGGGCAGCGCACCGACCCGTGCGGCTGCCCTTATGCTGTTTTTCGCCGGCATCGGACCGTTACTCAGCGCCACCGGTATCATTGTGGAGAGCACGCTGCGAAAAGACGCGGTTGTTTTCCAGAACCTCGTCCAGAACTTCGAATACCTGTGGGAGTTTTATTTTCCGTCGCTGATGCTGTTTGCCCTCAGCTTTCCCCGCGAAAGCCGGCTGATCCGCAGGGTCCCCATTTTCGGTTTTCTGCTGTTTTTCCCGTATATTTTTCACCTGGCCATGATGATGTTCGGCGACCGGATGCTGGACTTCGTGACACACCTGTATCGCGTATTTCCCGTCGAACGGGAACTGTCCGTCGGAGCCGGGGATGTCGATGTCGGCGGACTGGACAACATCCTGGGTGCGTTTGCGCGCATGCTGGAGAAAGTCCACCGTAACCTGTTTTCGGTGGTGAATATCCTGTATTCATTTACCGCCGTATATCTTCTGTCCCGCAATCTCGGCCGGGTGCTCAATCCCCGGCTGGCGCGCCAGCTGCGAACCGTTATCGCGGGGTTGTCGGTGAGTATCATCGCGTACGTCGTTACCAAATTCTTTTCCTGGACATATCCGGGCGCCATTCCCCGGGACGTAGGGCTCGCACTGACAAATTTCTCCCTGGTTGTCAGCGGGGGGACGATCGCGTTTGCCGTCATCAAACAGCAGTTTCTCGGGATACGCCACGTCATGCGGCGGATGATCCTATACACCGCGGCGGCGGTTTTGTTTGCGTTTGCCTATCTTGTGGTGGTTCGGCCCGTTTCCGATTATTTCGGTCAGTACAGTGGCGTGAGCAAAGACGCGTTTGAAACTGGATTTATCATACTGGCCATTATCGCCTTTCAACCCATCCTGAACCGAACCGAAGAAATCCTGGGCGCGGTGCTGCTCAAAGGCCGTGTCGATACGACGCGCCGATTCAAAAAACTGGCCGACGACGTGTCGGGTGCGGCGGCGGTGGAAGACCTCGAACAAATTCTCCACACCGGTTTTCGCGAAATATTGGATACCTCGATCGTTTCCCTCCAGCTGTGCGAACATACACCGGAAACCGGCCGGTTACGCGCGACGCTGGAAACAATCGGCGAACCGATAAAAAGGGAAGAACTGGCCAATTTCGAACGCGTCGGCGAAGATTTTACGGCGATTCGCGGCATGGGGCAACGTATTGTCCCGCGCAAGGGCGGACATCGTTCGTTGCTGGACGAAATCCTGGATGAGTCTCCCCGGGTGGCCAACTACGAAGTGATGATACCCGTTATCAAGGATAAAAAGTGCGTGGGATATGTGGGCCTGGGGGAAAAGATCTACGGGGTGCCCTACAGTTCGGAGGAACTGGCTCACCTGTCGGTACTGGCAACACAGGTTGCTGCTGCTCTGCAGAACATCCGGTTGATGCAGGAAAACCTCGACCGGAAGCTGCTCGAGGAAGAGCTCAAGATCGCAAGAAAAATCCAGACACAGCTATTGCCCGGCGATCCTCCGCAACTGTCGGGATTTGATCTGCACGCTCTCACGCTGCCCAGTCGCTACGTGGGCGGCGACTACTATGACTTTGTACTGATCGACGACCGCCGGCTGGCGCTTGTTGTGGCCGACGTATCCGGAAAGGGAATCCCCGCGTCGATCCTGACGGCGACGCTGCAGGCGGCGGTACGTTCGAACGTTGACGCGCAAACGGATCCCGGGCTGATGATGGCGCGGCTCAACGGACTGTTGTATCAGAATACCTCGGCCTCGGAATTTGCCACGTTGTTTTACTGCGTGGTCGACCTGAAAAAAGCAAAAATCAAATACGCCAACGCAGGCCACGATTTTCCTTTAGTTGTCAACGGCGATGGCGCGGAAGCGCTGGGCGAGAGCGGTATCGTGCTGGGGTGCCTGGAGGACTTCTCCTACAAAACGAGCGAGTGCCGTATCCCGGAAAATGGCACGCTGGTAATCTATACCGACGGTGTGACGGAATCGGAATCGATCACGGGCGATTACTTCGGCGAAAACCGCTTGCGCGACACGCTCAAGCGCCACGCCGGTGGAAGCGCGAAATCGATTTGCGGCGGTGTGATCGACGACGTGCGGGCGTTTGTGAAGTCAGAGGCACAGGATGACCTCACGCTGGTTGTTCTCAAACGGACGGGGGAAGCGTGAGTTCAAAAATACGGTTTCTCGCCATAGACCCCGGCGGGCGACGGATGGGACTGGCGGTAAGTGACGAGCTGGGAATCACGGCCCAGGGGCTGGATACTTTTGATGTCCGGACGGGAGACTTTCTGGAACACGTTTCGGAGCTGATCGGCCACTACGGTATCGGCCGGGTGGTGGTCGGTTATCCCATATCGATGTCCGGCCGTCCCAACGAAACCAGCCGCAAGTCCAGAGATCTCGCCCTCGAGATCGGCGGCCGGTTTGGTGTGGACGTTGTATTGTGGGACGAACGGCTGTCCAGCGCGGAAGCGCGGCGGACGCTGGCCGGCCGCAAGGCCGACAAAAAGACGGTGGACAAGATAGCGGCTGTCCTGATATTGCAGGGTTTCATGGACTCCGGCGGCACGGGCGGTGTCGACCCGGAAAGTATCGGGTGAAGGACAAACAGCTTGTTTAAACGTATTCTGATAATTGGAACGGTCGCCGTGGCGCTGGGTGTGTCCATCTTTACGACGACACTGTATCTGGGCATCACCCGCCCCCCCAAAGAACCACCCCTCTATCCGGTCCAGATGACGGTGCCCCGCGGCCAGGCGTTTTCGGTTGTTGTGGAACGGCTGGCCGAAAACGATCTACTTGCCGCCCCGTGGGCTGTGAGAGTTTATGCGTCGATGCGGGGGTATGACCGCCTGGTGAAACACGGGACATACGAATTTGAACCGGGCGAAGTCCCCCTCGAGATCCTGGGGCGGTTGATAAGCGGCGATGTTTTATTGGTTGATGTCACCATCCCGGAAGGATTCACCATCTGGGATATCGCCGGGGCCTTTAAGGTGGCCGAGGTTGATTCAGCCGAACTGTTGTTGACTTTGAAGGACAAAGGCATCCTCGATCGCAGGCGGATCGAGGCCCCGTCGCTGGAGGGGTATCTTTTTCCCGACACGTATCGTGTCCGATGGGGGGCGACCCCCGGAGCGGTGACGCTTATGATGCTGTCCCGCCTGGACGAGGTGTTTGACCCGTCATTGATCCAGCGCGCTCTTGGAATCGGAATGAGCCCCCACGAGGTGCTGACGCTGGCGTCGATCATCGAGGCGGAGACCCGTGTGCCCGACGAACGGACACGCGTGTCGGCTGTTTACCACAACCGGCTCCGGCGCAGGATGCGGCTGGAGGCCGACCCGACGG
>CAYUDF010000289.1:0-5030 GCA_964443465.1 uncultured bacterium | reverse complement strand
GTGATTCGTTGGCGTTAAATTTTACCCAACCAACTGACCTGACGATCGATGGCTCTGGAAACGTAATTGTCACCGGCTATTTTCAGGGCACCGTAAATTTTGGCGGCGTCGCACATACCACACCCGGATCCGATCACGATGTTTTCATAGCCAAATTCAACTCGACCGGCAACTACGTGTGGAGCAAAAGTTTTGGTGATACATCGAATGATGAAGGCGGGGGAGTCACGGCCGATGTTTCGGGTAACGTGATTATTTCAGGCGGATACCAGGGTACGGTGAATTTCGGCGACGGCCCGCTCAACAGTGCAGGTGATTCGGACATATTTTTAGTTAAGTTTGATCCGGCCGGCAACATCGTATGGAGCCGCAGTTTCGGCGATGGAGATTCTGATTATTCCTGGTGTGTTACCGCTGATGACTCAGAAAAAATCATTTTGGCGGGTACTTATAGAGGCGATCTTGATTTTGGAGGTGGATCTCTCGGGAGCGCGACCTCGCGGGATATTTTTATCGCGAAGTTTGACGCGTCCGGAAACTATCTCTGGAACCATGCCTTTGGCGACTACGGCCTGGACGGAGCCCACGATCTTGAAACCGACAGTTCGAACAACGTGTATCTGACGGGCAGTGTGGTCGACACCGTAAATTTTGGAGGAGTTACGCTGACATCCGTCGACGGTACTACGCCTGATGTTTATGCAGTGAAATGGGACTCGACCGGCGGGCATCTATGGAGCAGGCGATTCGGTAACGCTGGTTATCAAATGGGTAACGGTCTGGCGCTGGACACGCATGGAAACGTAATTTTGACCGGCAGTCTGGCCAGTACCGCGGACTTCGGGGGTGGAACGCTCACAAGCACGGGGCTAACGGACATTTTTATTGCGGAGATAACGCCGCGAATAGCCAACACCGTTATCTATGTCGACTCCTCGGCGACCGGCCTCAATCACGGCGGGTCATGGGCCAACGCGTTCACCGACCTCCAGTCGGCGCTGGCCATTGCAGTCGATTCCAATGAGGTGTGGGTCGCCAATGGCACATACTACCCGACTTCGACCACGGATCGAACTGTCGAGTTCTTCTGGCAAGACAGCGTTGATCTGTACGGTGGATTCGCCGGCACCGAAACCTCAAGAAATCAGCGCGACCCGGTCGCAAATCCCACAATTCTGAGTGGCGATATCGGTGTGCCGGGTGACTACAGCGATAATTCCAAACATGTTGTCGTTGGCGACCAAACCAACGATGAGACAACAGTTTTCGATGGTTTCATAGTCCGTGACGGATTCGATGAAGGCTCTACCGGTGGTGGTGGTATGTGGTTGGGTGGTTCACCGACTATTTCGAACACCATATTTGAGATTAACAGGTCCGACGATGATGGCGGTGCTGTCCATGTATACACCGTCAGAGGAAAACCCCGATTCGAATCGGTCGTATTCCGAAACAACCACAGTAGCGGAGTTGGCGGAGCAATGAGCCTTTTCCCCTTCTCTGTGATAGTTGTTGAGAATTGCACGTTTACAGACAACACCAGCGATGACGAAGGTGGTGCGATTTGGATCCGTGATATGTATCAAAGCAAGGTGGTCCTGTCAGGTTGTGACTTTCAGAACAACACGGCGGTCACCAAAGGCGGAGCGATTCGTAGTGGGGCCGACACCCTGATCGTAGACGGTTGCACGTTCGGATACTGCAGTGTCGACACGCTGACGGGTGCCGGAGGTGCGGTCTACAACGAATCGGGAACCGTTTTCGAGTCGGTCAATTCTGTGTACTACAACAACGACGCCGGGGAAATATCGGGAGGTGGCGCGGCTTTGGCCGGCGATACGTGCACGGTCAAACTGACAAACGTAACGGTCAGCAGTTCGGTGTCGGGAGCGGCTCATGTTTCTGCCATCCTGAACGTCGCCAGTAATTTTGCCATGACCAATTCCATTGTATATCTGGGAGTATCCGGCGACGCCATCGACAATCAGGCGGGGACGTTGTCCTCTGTGACTTATTCGTTGATCACTAGCTGGACCGGTGGGGGCACCGGAAATATCCGGGGTGTGGCTAACTTCCGGGATCCGGATGCTGATAACTACCGTTTAACGTCCTGGTCAGAGGCGATAAACGCGGGCAGCAACGCCGCTCCGGATCTTCCTGCCGCTGACCTGGACGGCAACCCCCGTATCGCCGTCGGCGTCGTGGATATGGGCGCGTATGAACTGCCGGGCGGGTGCGGAACAGACGGTGTGATTTACGTCGATGCCGATGCGACCGGTTTGGAGGATGGCTCGTCTTGGACGGACGCTTATTCGGACCTGCAGGAAGCCATTGGATGGGCAAAAAACTGCTCACAGGTCACGCAGGTCTGGGTGGCGGAGGGTATCTACAGACCCGAAACCGTACATGACGTCCAGTCATTCAGGTTGGTGGATGGAGTTGCAATTCTCGGCGGTTTTGACGGAACGGAGACATCGGCAAGTCAGAGAGACTATATCTCGAACACGACAGTATTGAGTGGAGAACTTGCCACATCGGCGCTCGACGATAACGTTCAAAACGTGGTTTTCGGGACTTTTATCGACACTACCGCTGTTCTGGACGGTTTTACAATCACGCGGGGGTATGCGGATGGCGAAAGCGGCAGTATTTACAGTATGGGAGGAGGAATCCACATTGAAAACGCCAATCCCACTTTTCGAAATCTGATCGTTACGGATAATTTCGCGCTTGCAGTAGGTGGCGGGATGTATATGGAGAGCGTATGGCCGCCACCACGACTATGGAATATCAAGTTTCTCGATAACAGTGCGGGAGATGCAGGAGGAGGACTCTACAACCATGGCACGTACTCAGTGTTGACTAACGTTCTTTTTAGCGGTAACCAGGCTCCTATGGGTGGGGGGGTGTACAATTCCTTCGGCGACCTCGATATTCGAAATGCGGAATTTATCGGGAATACGGCGACGTCAACCGGCGGTGCGATGTATAACTACGGCGGTGAATCAGTTATTACCGGGTCAGTGTTCGATGACAACGAAGCCAACCTCGGAGGTGCTGTTTACAACGTCGTCGCTGACATCAAACTGATCAATGTTGTGTTCAAACACAATCGTGCGATCACGCCGCTGGCCAACGATAACGGAGGCGCGGTATACAACGACGTCAGTTCACCGGTTCTGACAAACGTGTTATTTTATAACAACCAGGCGGCTGACGTCGGCGGTGGTATATACAATACCAATTCCAGTAATCCAGTTATCACCAATTCCATTCTGTATCGCGATTATGCACCCGCCAACCCCGTGATATTCAACGACGGGACCAGTACGACCACAATTTCATATTCACTCGTGTGGGGTTCCGGCGGCAGCGCTTCGTGGGACGCTTCGCTGGGTACGGATGGTGGCAATAACATAGACGCCTTACCGCTGTTTGTCATGGAAGTGTCTGAAGATTTCCGGCTGCAGGCGGCGTCGCCGGCGATCGACGCAGGCAACAATGGCGCGCCCGATCTGCCCGCCACAGATTTTGCCGGTAACACACGCATCGACGGTTCCGCGGTAGACATGGGTGTGTACGAGGCGGTCTGTTCTTCGTATTCACCCGGCACGGTCCTGTACGTCGACACCGACGCTACTTCCGGCGGCGACGGCGGCACGTGGGGTACGGCTTTCTCGGAGTTGTCTGACGCGCTCGATGCCGCGTTGTCGTGCGCGAATGTTATTGAGGTATGGGTGGCAGAGGGAACGTATCACCCGACCAGCGGACTCGACCGGGCAATATTTTTTCATGCCCGCAGTGGATTGGGAATCTACGGCGGTTTCAGTGGCACGGAAACGGTTCGAAGCCAGCGGGACGCAGACACGTATACGACGATTATGAGTGGCGAGCTGGGTGTCACGGGATCAGCGGATAACAGTTATCACGTGATGTATATGGAGTACGCGGATTCTACGACGGTTGTGGACGGATTTGTGGTTACAGGCGGTAACGCCGACGGGATGCTCCCCCACAGCGGCGGTGGCGGACTGATCGCGATCCTCTCTTCTCCGGTTTTATCCGATCTTCACATATTTCAAAATAATGCAATAAACGGCGGCGGGATGGTTCTGCTTAACGGTGATCCCGTTATGACGGGCGTTGTATTCGAACAGAACAACAGCGGGGCGGGCGGTGGACTGGACATGTCCTACGCCAGTCCGGTGTTGGACGATGTATGGTTTATCAATAACACCACCACCGGGAACGGCGGCGGTATATACGTATCGTCCGGAGACAATGACACGCTTAGAGCTGACGGTGTTGTATTTGACGGAAACGATGCGGTCAACGGTGGCGGAATTTACCTGCCCCCCACGATCGCCGTCGAATTGACCAATACCGTATTCCGATCAAACAACGCGATTGACGGCGCCGGACTGTACAGCTACCTGGCGGTACCGAAAATCACAAACAGCACGTTCAGCGGCAACTCGGCCACGGGTAGCGGCGGCGGGATGTACCTGTGGAGTTTGGCCTCTATCGGTGTGCCGGAAATCACCAACACGATCATGTGGGACGACGGTGCGTCGACCGGTCCGGAGATTTTTATCAACGGTGACTCCCCGTTGATCTCATATTCACTCGTCGAAGGTTGCGGTGGCAGTGGTGGCGGCTGGAATCCCGGATTCGGGAGCGACGGTGGCAACAATCTCGATGCCGATCCGCTGTTGTGGGACGCGACGGGTGGTGACCTTCATCTTCGACTGGGTTCACCGGCAATCGACACCGGCGACAGTACGGTAGTTGGTTTGCCGCCGACCGATCTGGATGATAACGATCGCATCCAGGGGACCGCGGTCGATATGGGTGTTTACGAGTTCAGCGCTGAACCGGCCGTGTGTGCCGTCGATCCGACGGTTTTCGATTTTGGACTGGTCGAAGTCGGTGACTCCAGCGAGACATCGTTTTTGATTAGAAACAACGGCGGGGCCTTTGCGATAGACGTCATCGAAGCGTGCGATCAACCGTGCTGGAATCCTCCATGT
>CAYUDF010000288.1:0-5041 GCA_964443465.1 uncultured bacterium | reverse complement strand
AGCGCGAAAAAATGATCGTGGTGGCGCCGGCGCTCCCCCGATAGCGTTATCCGCACCCAAAATGGGAACGCCCCCGCCAGTGACGGGGGCGTCGCGGGCACCCCAAAAAGAAAGAAGGGGAAGCACAACGTGCTTCCCCTTCTGAAAGCAAGAGGGTAATACACAAGTTGGAATCAAGCTAAGGGCAAGGGCTATGATTCACTGGCTTGGCGAGCCACTCAGGGGAAGGCATCCGTTCTGTTGGACTGAGCCTTCAGAGACGGAGTACGCAGCCTTCGGTATTACCCTCTTCGCAACCGCATCTTCCCTCTTCCTGTATCCCGAAGCTCCTAAACAAGCTCCTGTATTGGACGCGGTTGAAGTTGTGCAACTACTGGTTGTGCAAGTTCTATGCCATTAACGGGGAAACACATTCAAAGGTTTGGGTTCCAATGTGCTTGTATTACAGCAGGTTACAGCAAGTGGACAAGAAAATCGCCCGTGCAAAAGCACGGGCGATCAAAACCGTTAAATATTTTAACGCTAGTAAAATTACTTTACGAAATCAACCCCGGATCACTTCTCCGTAAATCCCGATTCCGTAAGTAGAATTCCACTCCACGCATCAGCCGGGGGAGGTCCAGCGTAGATCTCGTTATTCCAGTTCTCCCAGAATATCTCTACTTTTGTATTGGACGAGCTGCCACCGGCGGGTACACCACGCGCCTTGACAACCAGCTTGACCTTGCCTGGTTCCGGCGCGCTCAGGCTGATTTTTAGTGCGACATCGGTGGTGAACTTGAGGGCCTGACCTGCGTAGTGCAGCGTGGTCTGGCCCGCAGGCACCCCGGTTTCAAGCGGCGCGGCAAGTTCGCCGGACATCGCGGCGAAAGGAGCCAACATCGCTACCAGTATTAAGCCTGTTAGAAAAAGTCCCGAAAGTGCTTTCATCGAAATCACCTGCAGAGGGCTAAAAAGTTATACATCTGCACCGTTCGACGGAGAGGACTGTGATCCTCCGGGTTATACACCCCGGCCCGGTCAGCCGGCCGCAGACATCAGTCCCACCACCTTCTGGGCAATGTCGGGCGGAACCTGTTAATTTCCTATTATATAGCGTCGAGACTACCCCAGGATGCAATAATGAATATACCACAACCAAGTCCGCTGTGGAAGGTTGTTTTTCGCCTTTTCCACGGCTATTTCGGCCAATCGATGGGTGTCCGGTCCGTCCGCCGCTGTACACATCCGGTCAAACCGGAAATCGCGGCCCTTTCACCCGGTTGTTTCCGGAACGGGCAGTTATGCGGCGGTCATCGAACATTTCCAGAAGAGGAATGGTGTGTTTGCGAGTCAGTCCGAGGGCATTTTTTAAATCAGCGACCGAAATCTCGGGGGATTGCTCAAAAAGCCGGGCCAGCGTTTCGAGGCATGTATCGACGGCTTCACTGTGAATCAAACCGCCCCCGACTTCGAAAATATCGCCACCGTCTTTGAGGTTCTGGACAGCGTCGGCAAATCGCTGACGACTCGTCCAGTCCGCCTCGAGTGAAGCTCGTGAGCTGAACGTAACTCCCGCCGACCGGATGGATTCGGCCAGACCGGCCAGGTCGTTGCTCACCGTTTCCGCCAGTTCCAGTTCCGGATTGCCCGACCGAACACGATTCCCCCTGACATATATCGGCCGAATCGATGCCAATTTTTCCAGAACCCCGTTGAACATCGGCGTGCCGTGTGGAAATCCCGTTTTCTGCCGAAGCTCTTCCTTGTCCATACCCCACTGGAGCGAAAACCGGGCCTGGTGGCTTTCGGTCAATTCTTCCACTTCCTCGGCGAGGCGATCCAGGCTTCCGAGAAAGAAAACGGTACTTTCTACAACCGCCACCGAACCGGCGTCGATCAAGGTCTGGAGTATGTCGCCGTCGGTATCTTTACGCGATATACCGTTTAATCCGGACAGTTCGATTTTTTTAAGGAGCACTTCCGTCGGATCGCCGCGTTCCTTCAGTTTGAGTTGTTCGATCACGGTTGTGTCGTTGCGTTTGTGGCGACCGGGGTCGGGATCGATGACAAGCCCCCCGCCGATGACCCTGGCCGGCGAGTACTTGCGCAACACAAAACTGTCGCCTTCGGCCGTCACCAGTGGTTTTTCCAGCTTGATCTGAACCAGAGCGTCGTCGCCCGCCTGAAGCGTTGTATTGTCGAGCAGTATAATGCGTCCCAGAACCTCGCGCGCGCCGTGGTGTATGCGTAACCGTTCACGGTTCTTGACAATAAAATCGTAGTACGAAGCGAGACGAATCCTCGCGTCGATCGCGTGTGTGGCCACAAACCGGCCCGGCGTAATCAGCATGTCGCCCCGGTGGATTTCTTCCAGTTTCAGCCCCTGCAACGCCACGGCGAGACGTTCGCCCGCCTGACCCGCGGCCCGTTTTTCGCTGAAACTCTGCAGCTCTCTCACGCGTGTCGTGAGGCCACCGGGCAGTACTTCCAGTTTGTCGCCGACCTTTACTGTGCCCGAATAGCAACTGCCGGTGATCACAACACCGATTCCCTTTTTGTGGAATACGCGGTCGACGGGCTGGCGGTAAGGTCCGCCGGTTTCACGCTTCGGTACGGAGGACGCCAGCTGGGCGAGGGTTTCTTTGAGGGTGTCAATTCCGGCGCCCGTTTTTGACGAGGTTTCGACAACGGGTGCGCCTTCCAGGAATGTGCCGCGCGTCAGTTCGGCGACATCCTCGCGGACAATTTCCCGCATGTCGTCAGAAGCCAGGTCGGACTTGGAGACAACCACCAGACCGTTGCGAACCGCCAGAGACTGGAGCACCTCCATGTGCTCTTCTGTTTGCGGCATGACACTTTCGTCGGCGGCCACCAGCAACAGCGCCAGGTCGATGCCACCGGCGCCGGCCACCATCTGCCTGACGAACCGTTCGTGTCCGGGGACATCAACGATACCCAGAAAAATCTCGTCGTTCAGCTGGAACGGCGCAAATCCCAGCTCAATCGAGATTCCACGTAGTTTTTCTTCCTTGAGGCGGTCGGTATCGGTGCCGGTGAGCGCTTTGACCAGTTCTGTTTTACCGTGGTCGACGTGGCCGGCAGTACCCAGGATGAGATGGCGCATCGTCAGTCGGATATCCTTTCGATATCGGCTCCCAGTCCCCGCAGCCTCTCTTCGATGCGTTCGTATCCGCGGTCAATGTGGTAGACGCGCAGTATTTCGGTGGTTCCCTCGGCAGCCATCCCGCCCAGTATCAGCGCTGAGCTGGCGCGAATGTCCGTCGCCATTACCGGCGCCCCCTGGAGCTTGTCCATGCCCTTGATCACGGCAAGATTGCCGTCGAGGCGAATGTCGGCGCCGAATCGCCGGAGCTCCGGCACGTGTGTAAAACGATCGGGGTAAACAGTGTCTTTGACTGTACTCACACCATCGGCCCGGCACAAAACGGAGATAATCTGCGCCTGCATGTCGGTGGGAAACCCGGGGTACTCCTGGGTCACCACGTGTGCAGACATGGGCTGTTTGGGGCCGCGGACGCGGACGGTATCACCCGCGGTATCGATCTTCGCGCCGCACCCGCGCAGGGTTGTGAGAACGGTATCCATGTGGCCGGGGGCGCAATGCGTCAGCATGATGTCCCCGCCGGTGATCGTGGCGGCCGCCGCAAACGTGCCCGCTTCGATCCTGTCGGGAATCACCTGGTGGTGAATGGGCCTCAGCTCACTCACACCGGTTATGGACAGTGTGGATGTTTCAAGGCCTTCGATGGCAACCCCGCTCTCCGTCAGCGCCAGCCCCAGGTCCGTGATCTCCGGTTCACGGGCGGCGTTTTTAATGACGGTGGTCCCTTTGGCCAGCGCGGCGGCCATCATCGTCTGTGCCGTCGCCCCGACGCTGGATATCGGAAACACGATCTCGGCTGCCTCGAGGCGTTTGCACGACGCTTCAACGTAACCGTGTTCGAGCACGATTTTTGCGCCAAGACGCTCCATCGCCATCAGGTGGAGGTCAATCGGCCTCGGACCCCAGGCGCAACCACCCGGCATACTGACGCGGGCGCGTCCGTGGTACGCCAGCAGGGGCGCCATCACGTAAATGGACGCGCGCATCTTGCGGACCAGCTCGTAGGGCGCCTCGACGCCGTTTGCCGCCGACGTATCGATGGACAGAACGCCGCCGTCCAGTTTTGTTTTTGCGCCGAGTTGTTCGAGCATTGTAATCATCGCGTGCACGTCGCGCAGCGAAGGCACATTCTCGATCACGCTGCGGCCGCGCGCGAGCAACGCCGCCGCCATCAGGGGGAGTACCGCATTTTTGGCGCCGTTCACAGCCACGGCTCCCCGCAGTTTCGTCGGGCCTTTTACAATAAATTTGTCCATGTGTGGAGTATAGGTCGTCGCGCGACGGAGCGCTAGAAAAAGTCAGCGCGATAAAACGACTCGCGGAAGCCGGGAAAGATCTCGGAGCACGCTCACCTGTTCGAAACCGGCGTCCTGGAGCATTCCGGAAGCAGCATCCCCCTGTGTCGCACCAATCTCAAACGCCACAAAACCGTCCTTCGAAAGCGCCGGCCGCAATAGCGGCACGATCCTCCGGTAGAAATCGAGGCCGTCTTCGCCTCCGTCCAGCGCGGCGGCAGGATCGTAGTCGCGGACCTCCGGAGGCAGGTTGTCCAGTTCGCCGGTCTCGATATAGGGCGGGTTACACAATACGGCGGTATAGCAGTTCGCCTTCAGAACCGACGAGGCCTCACCCAACAACACTTCGACCCGATCGCCGACGCCGTTGAGTGCGGCATTTCTGCGAGTCGCTTCAACGGCCGCTTCGGATATGTCCACCGCCGTTGCCACAAGGTTGGGTATTCTGGCGGCCAGCGACACGGCAATAACGCCGCTTCCGCAACACAGGTCAAGAACGTTCATCTCACGGTCCAGAGGCAGGTCGCGCAACCGTTTTTCCGCCGCTTCGACGAGGGTTTCTGTCTCGGGCCGCGGAACAAACACACCGGGTAACGTCTCGAACTGCAGGGACATGAACTCCGTGGACCCGATAATGTGC